>JAPDPQ010000020.1 GCA_034506395.1 candidate division KSB1 bacterium
TGAATGTGTTCTGCTGGATCTGCTGGGGATAAAACGCCGTCACGCCGTTGATGCCGCCGAACAGCATCTGGCCATCACGGGTTTTCAAATAAGCATTGTAGTTGAACTGGTCGCTTTGCAGGCCATTTTCTTTATAATAATTTTTGATCATGCCAGTCTGGGGATTGAACTGGCATAGCCCATTGGTGGTGCTCAACCATAAATTGCCAGCGTCATCTTCGAGAATGCCGTAGACGATATTGCTCGGCAGGCCATCTTTTTGCGCATAGGCTCGAAATGATGAATCTGTTGGGTTAAAAAGATACAGTCCCGCTCCGACAGTACCGAACCACAGCTTGCCCGCCCGATCCTGATAGATGGCCCTGACATCGACATTATTGATGCGATGGTTGAGCCGATAGGGTGTAAATTTTTTGGCCTGAAGATCAAAAGCGCCGACCCTGCTCTGGCCTGCGCCAAGCCAGAGCTGACCCTGCCGATCCAGCCAGAAGCAATAGATATTGTTGAAGCCGAGGTGGTGCCAGTCGGTCAGCAGATGCTCGAAGTGCTGGGTTCGGCGGTTGAAGCGATCCAATCCGCCGCCGTAAGTTCCCACCCAAATGTTTCCCTCTTTGTCTTCAAACAGCGCCATCACGTTATCGACCGCCAGACTGGTGGGATCGTTCTCTTGGTGATGATAATGAATGAATCGCTTTCGCTGGCGATCCATGACATTGAGTCCGCCATTGAAAGTGCCGATCCAAAGCTTGCCCTCCCGATCCTCCAGTAGCGCCTTGATATTATTCACGCTCAGGCTATTGGGATTCTGGTTGTCATGCTCATAGTAGGTAAATAACCCTGTCTTGCGATTCAGATGGTTCAATCCGCCATGCTCGGTGCCGAACCAGAGATCGCCGTTGCGATCTTCCAGAATGGCGTAAACCGCTTGTCGGTTGAGGCAGCGGGGGTTATTCACATCGGCTCGATAATGAACGAATGGTAGGTTGGAGGTATTCAGGAAGCTGATGCCGCCACGGGTGCCGATCCACAAATCGCCTTTGGCATCTTTGAAAATGGTCTGAACTGAATTTTGAACTAGGCTGTAAGGATTATTCGGATCATGGCTGTAATAGCTGAAGCGATGGTTTTGGCGATCAAAATTGTAAAGACCACTGCGATTGCCGACCCACAAATTGCCCCTGCCGTCATCCAGAATTGCCCGAATGGTGGTGCTTTCGGGATTGTTGCGATCGGGATAATAGCGATAGAAGCGTTGGTTGACTCGATCAAAGCGATTCAGGCCACCGTTTAGCGTACCGATCCAGAGCTCGCCTTTGGTGTCCTCATAAATGGAGTAAATCTCATTGTCACCAATGCTGAAGCGATTGTGAGGATCATGTCGGTAATAGCTGAATGCTTCTCGATGACGATCAAAGGCGCACAGTCCGCCTCCCAACGTGCCAATCCAGATGACACCCTCGTGATCTTCCAGCAGGGCCATCACCTCATTCGAGAGACGGGGATTTTGCTCGGGCGGATAGGGCAAATAGTGCCAGGCTTTTTTGTGCTCCAGATCGAGCCGATCGAGGCCATGCTCGGTGCCCAGCCATAAATTGCCATCCTGGTCTTGGACAATCGCATTGGCATTGTTGCCGCTCAGGACGATTTCAGATGAGGAGTCGGCCGTGAAATGAGTAAATCTTTTTTGATGGCGATCAAATCGATTCAGGCCACCCGCCTCGGTGCCGATCCAGAAATTCCCGTTGCGATCCTCCAGGATGCAACGGATAAGATTGGCCGAAATGCTGTGCGAATCATCGGGATCGGGCTGGTAGATCGTGAACGAATAGCCATCATATTTATTCAAGCCCTCATTGGTGCCGAACCACAGAAATCCCTGGCGGTCCTGGTAGATGCAGTTGACTTTGCTGTGGGACAAGCCGTCTTCGATGGTGATGTTGGTGAATTTGAGGTCCTGGGATTGGGCATGGAGCGACCCATAGCTGATCAGAGCGAATAAGAAAAACAGGCAGAATAGATTCAAAAATGAGAAAGTAACGCTAAGGAGATTCTTTAGAAAAGCATTCATCATAGTCGAGATTTTTGGTCGATGCCCCTTTAGTATTGATTTAAAATAAGCTTTTCTGATGAAAATGTCAATTCATTTTTGAGATCCGAAAGCCGCTCACCATTTTATTTCGCCGCTTACATAATTCGCCTTGAAAATTTCCATTTTTATTTTCTAATTGACTTGGCAAATTCTGGATAGATCTACTCTGCTTTCTTTTTTCGTATATGATTATCACGACGATTGAAACCGACGGACAGAAATACGGTCCAGAGCTGCCAATTCATGTTTGATCGGCTAGTCAGTAAAATTTAATCTAGCTCTCGAATGAATTTTTTATTCGAATGAAGCGACCATAAATTTTTAGTGCCATGAATCTGCATAAAACGCTCATCATCGAGGACGAGTGGCTCATTCGGGCCGAGCTTAAGAGCATGCTTTCGCACTATCCCAACATTCAGGTGGTGGGCGAGGCATCGAGTGTTACGGATGCTATCAAATTGCATAATGAATTGAAACCTGATCTGGTATTCCTGGACATCCAACTGCCAGGCGGATCAGGTTTTGATTTTTTGGACCGAGTCAATGGCCATTTCAAGCTGGTGTTCATCACCGCTTTCGATCAATATCTCGAGCGAGCTAAAAACTATCAGGCCATCGATTATTTGATGAAGCCGATCAGCAAGAGGAAATTGACGAAGGTGATACAAAAACTATAATTCGAGGAGTCCTGTCATGAGAAAGCAAGGTTATCAATTGCTTTTAATCGTAGCAATTCTTGTTTCTCCGATTTTGATTTTTGGGCAGGGAAGCGTTCGTGGGGTGATCAGCGATGCGGCGAATTCGAAACCATTGGTTGGTGCGAATGTCTTCATTGTAGGGACATCGTTGGGCAGCGCGACGGATGTGGAAGGAGTATATCGGATCATGCGAGTGCCGGTGGGACGTTACACGCTTCGGGTCACCTATATCGGTTATCAACCAAAAGATATCGAGATCGAAGTCCAGCAGAATCGGACGCTGGAGGTCAATGTCGCTCTGATTTATGATATAATCCGAGGAAAACTGGTTGAGGTTACTGCACAGGCAGAAGGGCAGGTGGCTGCGATCAACAAACAGATCAGTTCGAATACGATTGTCAATATTGTCTCTGAAGAGAAGATCCAAGAGTTGCCCGATGCGAATGCGGCAGAGGCCATTGGCCGATTGCCAGGGGTTTCGATTATTCGGTCTGGTGGAGAGGCGAATAAGGTTATCTTACGAGGGCTCGAGGATAAATTCACCAATATCACCATTGACGGAGTGAAAATACCTCCGACCGATGCCACAAGCCGCGGGGTCGATTTAAGCACCTTATCACAGAGCTCTCTTGCAGGCATCGAGCTTTATAAGGCGACAACTCCTGACAAGGATGGGGATGCGCTTGCCGGGAGCATTAATCTGGTGACTAAAAAGGCACCCGATAGTCGGAGATTTAGGCTCGATTTGAAGGGCGACTATAATCGACTCATGAATTCGGCAGACCAATATGATCTCTCGCTGCGCTATGGCGAGCGCTTCTTCAATAAGCTGTTGGGCATTCAATTGGCGGGAAATTTCGAGCGCAGAATTCGAAGCAATGAGCGGATCAATGTCAATTATAATCAAGATCCAAAGCGCTCCCAGGCTGGATATTTTATCGACGATTTTTTGCTCGAATTTACCGATGAAATCAGAAAACGAGATGGTCTCAGCTTGTTTTTGGATCTGGATACCCCTGATAAAGGGACAATTCGATTCAATACGGTTTACGGGAGAACGAAAAGAGATTATCTCTGGTCGACCCGGGATTATCCATCCAATGGCGGCGGCAATCAGGAGGGCAACCCGGTTTACGATTATCGAGATCGCGAACAAGAAATTTATACGCTGAATAGCTCGCTCCGGGGCGATAATACTTTATTGGGGCTTAAGGTAAATTGGGGAGTGTCATTAGGCCAATCGGAAGCGAAATACCCGTTTGACTACGAGGCTATTTTTGTAGAGCCATCGGGGATGTTGCCCTCTCCGATGGTGCAAAGCAATCCGGCGCAATTGATCGATTATGCAGTCAATAACTTCGCCAATGCCTCAATGTATTGGGCTTATTATCGTTCCCAGCACAATTTCGATAAAGAGCGAACTGCTTTTTTGGATATTGGTGCGCCCTATTTATTAGCAAACAAGGTCTCCGGGGAATTGAAATTCGGTGGGAAATATAAGATCAAAGATCGTACGAATGAGCGCGGCGAAGATTTCACGCCTTATTATCTCGGCAAATGGCAACCGTATGAACTGCTGCCCGATGGGACATTCCAGAAAAAAGATTTCACTGGGACTTATTTTGAAGATTGGCTCAAAGCGGGCGGTGGATTCATTGCAATTAACCAATTTTTCAGCAAACCAACTTCGCGATCGGTCTATGGTTCTTATCAATTAACCCCCCTGGTTGAGAGAGCTCGGTTGCGACAGTGGTGGCAACTGAATCGCTACGGGATCGATGCCACGGGCAACCAGCGAGAGGTCTGGCCCAATCCGCTGATTCGATATGATGATTATGATATCACGGAACGGGTGACTGCCGGCTATCTGATGAATACCCTGAATTTGGGGCGCAAATTGACGATCATCGCTGGGGTCCGAATCGAATACGAAGATAACGATTATATCGCCTCGTATATGCCGAAACCAGTTGCAGGATTCCCAGTGCCAGCGAATTCGATCCGAGATACGACCTCGGCTGCGGATCAAACTGTGGTATTGCCGAATTTGAATATCGCTTATTCGCCTTTTGATTTTATGAAACTGAGGTTGGCTGCTTATAAGGCGCTTGCCCGTCCCGATTTCAATATGCGGCTGGATCGCTACATTGCTGGCCGTCCAGCAGAGGTCGGAACCCAATTTCAGGTCTACGTGGGCAATCCACGGCTGAAAACCGCCCAGGCTTGGAATTTCGAGGCCAATACCTCGTTTTTCGGTCGATCACTAGGCCTGATCTCCATCTCAGGATACTACAAGGAGATTCAGGACATGTATCACATGCTAAACCGTTTCAACACCGTAGGTGATTCGCTGCTCCGCTTTTTCGGCATCCGATGGGCCAGCCAAATGAAAACAACGCCGTATAATTTGACACTTCCTTACAATTCACCGAAGCCCGCAAAAGTCTGGGGCATCGAATTCGAGCATCAGATCAACTTTCATTTTCTCCCCGGCCTGCTGAAACATCTTGTGCTTTCTTACAATGCTTCCCTCGTACGATCAGAGGCGGTGCTTTATGGTTCGCGGACCATCACTTACATAGATTCTTCAGGACTATTCCCGCTTATCAAGTCCAAAAATATTTTGATCGAACGAAAACAGAAGTTAGAAGGCATGCCAGAGTTTTTTGGCAATATCGCCCTGGGATATGACATTGGCAATTTCTCTGGACGGATCTCGCTTTTTCATCAGGGAGAGCATAACGTCTCGTACTCTGCCTCTGGGCTGAGCGATGAAGTTACCAATGCGTTTACTCGCGTTGATGTTGCCCTGAGGCAAAAAATTACCAATTCCATCACTTTAGTGCTCAATCTCAGCAATCTCACCAATGTGGAGGATGGCAGCTCAATCTATAATCGCGTCTATGATCGGCGATTGTTCAACGAGAGCGAAAAATATGGCATGACCGCTGATTTTGGGGTCATTGTCCAATTTTGATTTTTTCCAATTCATCCCAGTGCCATTCTGTTGTCGTGACAATCGCATATCCATCGTTTTGGAGTACCGAGAACAAGATAGTCGTTCCTTTAGCTATAAAAATTGTCTTCAATAAGAGGTTCGAAATGCAAGAATCGATTTTGACGTGCGGTTATCGGTTCATCGCTCGGGAATAAATGCGACAAGAAATTTTTGCTGCTGCAAACATTTTAAGGAGGTGATGCATGATCAACTTTAGTTAGCGGGTTGAGTGATAGTGATCGCAATCAATCGTCAATCCCTGTTCGCTCCCCGATGCTTGAGCGGTGGAGACGAAATCATGAAGAGTCCAATCAAATGAATGAAGGAGGTTCACATGGGTTACCGGAATATTGTTGCTATGGCTGCTGCCATCATCATCCTGGTCACGGTTGTTGTAGTATCTGGTCAGGAGGTGGTGGTAAAGCTAAAACCGTATGATGGGACGGCGGAGAGCTTTGTGAATGCCCAGATTGTCGCCGATACCACGGCTGCGGGAGGGTTGCAAGCCAATCGGGTCTATGAATTGGCGCGCGGCAAGTATTATCTCCATAACGCGATTTTTACTGTTCCGAATGGGAAGTGGCTCAGAATGAGAGCCGAAGCTGGTACGGGGCCAAAACCGGTGATATATCTTTGGGAAACTGGAACCGGATCAAACCCAACACGTCCACCAGGCAATTTTGTGGTGCTCAATGGTGGCAATCTGGAATTGAAGGATATCTGTATCGCTGGATTTTTCGAACCAGAGCCTGACCGCGTAGGTGGCGTTCAAGGTGGATTGATCAATACCACGGCTGTGGGGTCAACGATAATTTTGGACGGAGTCATCATGTCCAATATCAATGGGCAACATGTTCGAACTGGCCAGAACACAGTGAAGGTTCAGATCACCAATTCGATATTTGCCAATATGGGTGCGCTGACCACTTCCAACCTTGGGGCTGGTAAGGGAATCGATCTGAGAGAGGCGGCTTGCGATACTTTCATCGTCGTGAACAATACTTTTGTGAATTATCAGGACCGTGCGATTCGGCATTATAATTTCAGCAATCCGCAGGCGGGAACTGGAGAGATCAAATACGGCCGGATCGAGCATAATACTTTCGTGAACGGGATGGGATTCCACGGCTTATTCTCTTTGGGCAATGTGGGGCCAGAGATCATCATTACTAACAACTTGTTTGTCGATGCATTTGCCCTGGGCGAAGATTCCACCGATGTGACCCGCGCGGCGGAATGGGCCAACACCGGTGAGTTCTATCCCAATGGGCTGAATCGGATCACGTGGATCTTCACGGCGCCCAACGAGGTCACCCAGTGGACGGTTCGGAATAATTATTACACCATCAGCGATTCTGGCTGGGCGTTTTTGAACGATTTCAAGTTCGGTCCCGGATCTCCGCTTTCTTATCACATCAACAAGCGCTTAGGTGCTGATTCCGTGAACGCGTTCACCTATATTAATCTCAGCCTCGTTAAAATCCCAAGACTTATGACCAACATGATGCGCTGGTACGAAAGTCCAACCGGCGGTGGCAGAAAGAAAGATCAAACCAATTTCGTCAAAGAGCGGGATGACTACGATCGACGCCGCATCGAATTTTACCGCGATACCCTAAACTGCTCTTATCCGATGACCTCAGTGGCCTATACAGGGGCGCAGGGAGGTTTCCCTGTCGGTGACCTCAATTGGTTCCCAGACAAGAAAGCAGAATGGGAACAATGGGTGACGAGGGTTCAATCTGAGAAGGGGCGGATGCCAACACAATTCGCATTGCACCAGAATTATCCCAATCCGTTCAACCCATCGACAACCATTTCTTTCAGCATCGACAAAGCTGGCCCTGTGAAATTGACCGTTTATAATTTGCTCGGTCAGCACATGGCAACCTTACTGGATCGGAATCTATCTGCCGGCTATCATCAGGTTGAATTCAATGCGTCGCATTTGAGCGATGGAGTCTATTTCTATAAATTAGAAGCCAACGGAAAAGCCAGTGTCCGAAAGATGCTTTTGCTGAAATAGCGTCCGAACAAACCATCGGTCTTGGAGGGATCGATGGTCTCGGGGACTCATTCCAGATCGGGAGGGCGGAGCAGTTCTCTCGCCGCTCCCGATCGCTGGCATTTTACCAGGAGTTCAATAGAAAACTGCTCTAACTGAAGCTTTCGCTTCCAAAATTGGTGTCGGTGGTTACTTTTAAGGATGGAAAGGCATCAAGTGGCTTTTGATCAAACCAGCACAGATCAAAGAGACGAGAGATCGCGTTCGATGTCCGATCTAAGCTTCAGACGGATCATGTTCAAGAGATATTCAGCTAATTCGCAGTTTCAGAAAAGGGATTTTTAAGTGAAAAAACTATTTCAAAACTTTTATGTCTCTGCTTTCGGTTCGCTGACAGTGATGCTGTTGTCGCTCAGTTTTATCAGCCAGCAAGCGTGTATCAGCCATCGCGCCACTCGTTGGTCCGTGCGCATGGCCGATTCAGAGATGAAACGAAATCCTGAACCATGGATGATCGATTTCCGCGAAACGCCCAAGTGGGAATACACCCAGGGCTTGGTATTGAAAGCCATTTTGCAAGTCTGGCAGGCGACTGGGGAGGAAAAGTATTTCCAGTATGTCCGGGCTTATTACAATCAGTTCATTGATAGTAGCGGCAATATTTTGACTTACCGTCTGGATGAATACAATATCGATCGGATTAATCCTGGGAAGCCGCTGTTTCTTTTGTATGAAAAAACGAGGGATGAAAAATTCAAGAGGGCAATCCTATTGCTGAGGGAGCAAATGCGGACCCATCCGAGAACCAGTGAGGGGGGATTTTGGCATAAGAAAATCTATCCCCATCAGATGTGGCTGGATGGGATTTACATGGCCAGTCCCTTCTTGGCAGAATTTGCCCAGAAATTCGACGAACCAGAACTTTTAGATGATGTGGTTAATCAGATCGTGTTGATGGAACGCCACGCTCGAGATGAAAATACTGGTCTGCTTTATCATGGTTGGGATGAAAGCAGGCTGCAGCGCTGGGCTGATCCAGTGACTGGGCGTTCGCCAAACTTTTGGGGCCGCGCAATGGGCTGGTATGCTATGGCGTTGGTCGATGTGCTCGATTTTCTCCCAGACAACCATCCGCGTCGGGCTGAAGTCCTTGCCATTTTGAACCGATTGGCATCAGCGATCGCTAAATATCAGGATCCGAAAACCGGGGTTTGGTATCAGGTGGTCGATCAGATGGGGCGTAGCGGCAATTATCTCGAATCATCGGCCTCGTGCATGTTCGTCTATGCCCTGCTGAAAGGCATTCGCAATGGTTATCTCGATCGGTCTTTCGAGTCTAATGCACAACGTGGGTATAATGGGATCATTCAGCAGTTCATCACCGTTGATCCAGATGGAACGGCCAATATTCATCAAGTTTGCTCCGTCGCTGGCCTAGGGGGCAGTCCATATCGAGATGGTTCTTTCGAATATTATATCAGCGAGCCAATTCGAAGCAACGATCCCAAGGCGGTTGGTCCGTTCATCCTCGCCAGTCTCGAATATGAAGCATTGAGGAAATGATGGAAATAAATGCGGATTGACTGATTTAGCTGGTCGGTTGATCGTTTGGAATGGTATAAACATTCAATCGGAATGTTCAGATTTTTACCACTCGTTTCAAGAGGGGGCATATCGGAAAGATGAACCCAAAAATGTCATGATATTAGATGGCTCTAATCGTGAATTAATGAAATGGGATTTCGAGTGATCTGGAGTGATGGCAGCGGCTCGAGATCAAGAATAACGATGAATCACTTGAAATATATTTGTGGTCATTAAATAGGAGGCGTGATGACAGCTACAAATCGCCTGAAATTTATGAAAACAATCAGATATGGAGGCTCTGGATTCCATCGATCTCAGAGTGAATGGTTAAGAGCTGGTCTCATTGCAATCGGACTGATCTTGATTCTTGTGAGTTGGGTGAACGGGCAGAGCGTTGGCAAGATCGCTGGATCGGTGAGAGATGCAAAGACCGGGGATCCATTGCCTGGGGCGAATGTTGTTGTTGTCGGTACCCTGCTGGGGGCGGCCGCTGATGTGAATGGTGAATATTATATCTTGAATATCCCGCCTGGGAAATATGAGCTGCGCGCCAGCATGATGGGATATGAGAAGATGAAGGTAGTGGATGTAATTGTGCATGTCAATCGAACCACACGGGTGGATTTTAAACTGGAGGAGTCTGTGTTGGAATTTGGTGAGGTGGTGGTGCAAGCGACACGGCCGGATGTGGAGCGGGATAAGACTTCCACCAGTTCGATCGTCCGATTTGATGATGTTCAATTGTTACCAGGCATTCGGGATATTGGGGATATAATTCAATTGGCGGTGGATGTTATTGATGGTCATTTCCGAGGGGGCCGGGAGGGTGAAGAATATTACCTATTGCAAGGGATGGGGATCGTCAATCCGCTGGACCGATCGACGGCGTTTCAGCCGATCATGAGTGGCGTAGAGGAGGTAGAGGTGATCACCAGCGGGTTTGGGGCGCAATATGGCAATGCCCAATCCGGTATCGTGAATATTTCGATGAAGGAGGGGGATCCGCATCACTGGTGGACCAGATTGGAATCCCGCGTGCGAGCACCAGGTCGCAAGCATTTCGGCCCCAGCGTTTTTGATCCGAATGCAAACGATTATATCCGATTGTTGCTCAACGAGCAAGTCTGGTTGCGTGGCGATCCCAGCGCTGATCTGCCACAACCCTATTACGGTTCAATGGCCTCGGGACTAACTGGTAGCTTCGCCGGGGACACCCTTGTTCAACTTGCCGTGGCGCAGGCGCTCTGGCAACAAACCAGGAGAGATATCGGCAGAATCTATGGCAATGAGCTCGACAACTCGTTGGAGCTGGCGACTGGAGGGCCGATCGATCAGAGAACACGATTGTTTATCGCCGGCCGCTCGAATCGGCGCTGGAGCGTCTTTCCCACCGAGGGGCCGAACGTCGAATATCAAGGCATGGGGAACATTGTGACCGACTTGGGTTCGGGTGCAACGGTCCGGCTCAGCGCCGGATTGAACCATCTGCACGATTATGTGTTTCCGGGTTCAAATAACGTTGGTGGATATCAGCGCTGGCTCTGGGACCGGATCACTGGCGTGCGGGAACGAAAAAAGGTCAATGCCCAGTTTGGCGTTCGAGTGACCAAGACGGTGAGCCCAAGCTCCTTTTACGAGCTAAAAGTTAATTCCCTTTTCACTCATAATCGCCTGGGTGCAACGCCAGTACCACCCGTCCTTCCCGATTCGGTGGATTTCAACTGGGTGGTAGGAACGATCGCCTATCCCAATAACAATTCGCCCGATCGGCTCAATTATCAAATGGGTTATGATAGCTTTACTGATGAGAGAACACGGACGATTTCTGTGGATGGGGCATGGACCAGTCAAATTACAAAAGCGCATTTGCTTAATGCCGGTATCCAGCTCAACTCCTATGGAATTGATGTCTCAAATTTTTTGAACATTCGCTCCAGTAGACAGCTCGAAAATTACACCGCCAAACCATTCGAGGCGGCGATCTATATCCAGGACAAAATGGAGTTCGAAGGCCTGATCGCAAGCGTGGGGCTGCGGTTCGACCTCTGGTATTCTGGCAAAAAATACTATCCTGATCTGTACACCCCCTTTGGGGATCCAGACTCACTGGGACGATTCCACCCCTCGCAAGCAGTCAGCAAAAAGCCACCAATCTACGGCCGTTTGCAGCCGCGCTTGGGTTTTTCATTTCCGATCTCGGTCAGAACTGTGTTTCATTTGAACTATGGTGCTTTCATGCAACGCCCAGCTTTTCAATATATCGTTTCAACGCGACTGGGCCAGCGATTGAATGATCCGATCATTCTGGGCAATCCGCGCCTTGAGCCTGAGACCACCAATAGCTACGATATTGGAGTGGTTCAGGCCCTCACTGAAGGAATTACGTTGGACATCAGCGGCTATTATAAAGATGTCAAAAACCTAATTCAACAATCCAATTTCATCGACGAACGGGCCGGTTATCAGGTGAGTTCATATTTCAACCTCGATTATGCGGATATCCGAGGTTTTCGCATCGCGCTCAACAAACGGCGCGGGAACCTAACTGGGTCGATCAACTATCAATTCAGCTATGCGACGGGGAAAAGTGCCACGGCTACCGCTGCGACCCCAATTTTCAATCGGGACACGCTGGGCGTCGTTACGACAGATTTGACCAACGTGCCAACTCGGGATATTTTGTTGGATTTCGATCGAACCCACAACCTAATTGTCACCATCAGCTATACGACGGGGCGAGAATGGGGGCCCGCGCTATTCGGAGGAAAACCGCTTGCTGAACTGGCGGTCTCTCTTCATTCATCGCTGCAAAGCGGAAGACCCTATACCTCGCCTTTCGACATTCGGTTGATCAATGTGAAACGCACACCGATGGAGTTCAATACCAATCTGAGATTGACCAAGACGCTGCGCCACGTGGTCGGCTTATCAGCGACGATTTATGGTGAAATATATAATCTGTTCAACAATAAGATTCTCAATTACGATTATCTATTTCAGCGCCCCACAGCCACTAACCCGAACCTCCCTCTGCAGTATTATGAGCTTTATCCCATCAACGATCGTCAGAATGGAATCCGCTATTGGTGGGATAAGGGGAGGCAGGGGCCGTTCAGCGTGGATCAATCGTTTTTAATTTACAGCAATCAACCACGGTCTTATCAATTTGGACTGGTGGTGGAATTTTAACCGCACCTATAAAGAAAGTACGGGCAAATATTATGAGACGGATTGGATTTTTCCTGCTTATCCTCATGGTTTGGCTTGGCGATGGCCATTGCCAAGTCCGAGATTGGCGGGTCCACCGCAGAGGGATGCTGCATCAGACTGTGTTCAATACTGGGGAATTGGGTCGAGCTTATAATGCAGGGGGGACGATTCTGCCTGGTAGCCCGTCGATGGAATGGCCGCCATATTCCAGCATGGTGTTGGATCGTCGGAATTACCCAGGTCAACATAATTCATTCGGAAGCGGCATTTGGATCGCAGGCACTCGGCCATCGGGACGAAAATATGCCTTTTGTGGAGCGGTGTCAAATACCAGTGGCGACCCGGTCCCTGTTGTGGGCGTTTACAGTATCCCTCTCGATCTGCAGCGGATCGAAAACTATCCTGTTTTGGAGAATGGAGAGCTAAACCCGAATTTCAACCCCGATGAAGCGGAGGAGATCATCATTTCTGCCTGGGATACGCCAGTGGGGATCCGCGTAACCCGCACCAGCCGTGCCTGGAGCTACCCTGGTTATGATAGTTTCATCATTTACGAATATCAATTTGAAAACGTCACTGCGGATACGATCACGGATCTTTTCTTTACCTTTGCCAATACTTTCGCACCATCGATGTTCGGGTATCAACGGAATCATGGGAATTGGTCTGAGTCCGCCTTTCGCGGCCAGCCGCCAGCCGGGTTGGGCGATCACTTTGCTCGGTTCGACTTAAAAAGATGGATGAGCTATAATCATGAGCGAGATGGCCTTCCAGATCCAGATTTTTTTGAAAAATGGTCTCAGCCAGGGGATCGGGGTGGACTGAATTCGCCCCAGGCCGTGGGGATCATGGTACTGTATTACGATTATGACCATCTGAGCCGCAGGGATCAAACGAGGCAGGTGTTCCTGGCGCCGACTGATAGTATTGGGATGTGGGATGAAAACGGAAAGGCAAAACAGCCGTTTCTATTGCGCTATGAAAACGGCAACCTGCCAGCGGAATCGAAGACCATGACTTGGATGGACCCGTCGCTGGCGCGCAAGACCGGGATTTGGCAAGGAAAGAGCGATTCGACGCGGTTTCATGATCAATTCGAGCCAGCGCTTTGGCCATATTGGAAGGGCAGGACCAAGAGTTCGGTCAATCTTTCTTGGTGGCAGCCTGTTGCGCGCGCCTATGGCTTCTATCCCTATATTCTTCCCCCTGGGGATAAAATGCGCTTTTCCGTAGCTGAGCTGGTTGGCTACGGACCAGGCGTGGCGACCGATCGAAAGTACAAGGATCTCGGTGGCGCGGTCCGCGCTGGCGTCGATGCTGGCGCCTACTTCCACCCAGTTCCAAGCTGGTTCGACACGTTACAATATCCAAATCTGGGTAATAAGAATTATATCGGTAGCACCTATTTGCGCGATCATCCGTTGCCCTGGTATGTCACTCCTGGAGTGGTCTCCATCCGGGATGTAGCCGACAGGGCGATCGAGCTATATACCGGACGGCCATTGATCAAATACGATACGCTGCAGTACAAGCCCGAGGAGGCGCCGGCGACAGGTCGCTATAACACCATCCCCATCCCATTTCCAGCACCAGCAATTCGGGTCGAGGATACCCGCGCTGCGGCCAATCGAATCATATGGGGGCCTCAAGTGGAAAAGTTCAATACGCCAAGATTGCGAGCACCTTTCAGCCATTATGAGGTATTGAGAGCGCCCCATCCCTTGGGACCATGGAAGATCATTGCTACGGTCTACCCAGGCGATCCAGTCTATTTTAAAAATGGTGAATATTCGGTGCTCGATCCGGAAAGCAATCTTGGCGATAATGTGGCCTATGCAGTGGTTTCGGTGGATGGACTGGGCGGAAGAAGCGGCATGACCAATTTGACGCTGCATGAAACGCAAGCCCCACCCGCTGAAACGCTCGGCAAAGTGTACGTGGTACCGAACCCCCTCATCGTCTCAAGTGGGCTCGCTGGATCTGACCCCGGTGGCGAAATCAACGATCGAATCCAGTTCATGGGCCTGACACGACGATGCACTATCCGAATTTTTTCATACACCGGTCAATTGATCATGACAATCGAACATGAACAGGATACATACGGTAACCCGTGGTACCAGCTCAGCTATAACAATCAAATCATCGCCTCTGGAGTTTACTATTTTGTTGTTGAAGATCGGGAAACCAAAGCCAAATCCAAAGGCAAATTTATCGTCATCCATTAATGATTTATTAAGGTGAAAAGAAATGCGTTCGATCCGATTTACCATCCCACTGTTCGTCATTACAGCGCTGCTTTTAAGGGTTTCCGTTTCCAATGGCCAAAAAGTAGGAAGCACATCGATGCAATTTTTGAAGGTAACGCCAGGTGCACGGGCCACTGCCCTTGGGGAGGCGTATGCTGCTTGGGCGGCAGGACCAGAAGCTGTGTTCTGGAATCCTGCAGGCCTGGCGCGGCTTGAGAAAATGGGGATCTCGACCAGCTATATCAATTGGCTATTTGATGCGCAACAGGGAGCGATTGCGGCCGCTTTGACCATCAAACAGCTTGGTGCTATTGGATTCCAGGTGCAATACGCCGATTTTGGCCAGTTCGACGAAACCAGCACCCAACGCCCTTATATCAGCGATCCCGATAATCCAGGCTTTACCGGCCGAATATTTCATCCGTTCAGCTTCGTGGTAGGGGTTTGTTATGCCCGTGATCTGACCGATAAATTCTCTGTGGGCTTCGGGATGAAATATGCGTACGAATCGCTATTCAATGGGGACAGAGTAATAGCGATGATCAAGCAGGGCGTGTATGAAGAAGTGAAAACGTGGGCGAGCGTAGTCTTGTTCGATTTCGGCATCCGATACAACACTGGCTACCGGTCAATCCATATCGGCTCTTCAGTGCAAAATTTTGGGCCAGATGTGAAATATGCCAAAGAATCGCACCCAGTGCCGCTGCTATTTCGATTCGGTATTGGAGCAGATCTGATTGGCCCTGATGGACTGTTGTCCCGCAACGATAGTAGCAACCGATTAGGCTTAGCTGGCGATATCTTTCATCCTAATGATTATGACCAGCAAGTTCATTTCGGCCTCGAATATGAATTTGCCGCAAAGCTGGCGCTGCGCGCTGGGTACAAATTCAATTACGATTTTGATGGGCTAACTTTTGGCGCTGGCATCAAACACCAGTTCGAAGGGGTTCTGCTGACATTAGATTACAGTTACGGAGATATGGGGGATTACCTCGGATATGTTCAACGAATCAGTATGGGGATTGCTTTACCATGAGAAATTTAAGGCTTTTGATCTTAATGTTCGCTCTTTTTATTTCCAGAGCGATTCATGCTCAGGGATATGGAGGGCCGCTGAGCTTTCAGGGCGTAGATCATCTGGTTCTACATTCTGCTGCGGCGCGAGCAATGGGGGGGATAAGCTTCGCGATTAGAACCGATATTGGGACAATGTTTCAGCACCCAGCCGGCCTCTATTCGGTTCAAACAATGCAGCTCGCTCTTGCTGGGATGATGGAATCCCAACGTTTGCAGCAGAACCAGGAATATGCCCCGGTCCGCTATTATCCGAATCTGAGCCTCTTGTTGGAAGGGCTCACAGCTCGGATCCCAGACCCAGATACCAGTCTATTCGGATTCAGCGCCAAAGATACAGTGCAACGGCCATTCGACGACATTGGACCGAACTGGTCTCGAAAGAAAATGCGTCAGCAGCCAATCCAGGCTTTGATCGCCATTCCGATCGCAATTGGCAATTTGAAAATTGTTGCTGGCATGGGAGTAATGAACCAAGTGGACCTGAATCATTTTTATCAGAATAATAATCTCCTTTCGCCCCCGATTTTATCGCAGCGACCCCTGCCGACCTTACGACCGACCGATGACAACCCCCTCAAGGTGGATTGGCTCCAATCGATTCGATCCCGAGAGGGATGGATCAAGGGCTATGGCCTGGCACTTGCCAGTGGGATCGAAAAATTTCACCTCTGGTTCGGGGTGAGCGGAACGGCTTTAAGAGGCACCAGCGAAGACCTGGAACAGCAGATCGGTAGAGGAAAACTTACGTTCTTTTCTAATGCTTTCCGCATTGATTCTGTGTTTCATCGCACGATAAAAAGCGGAACATCGGAATTCGAAGGATATGAATTAACGATCAGTTGCCAGTGGGCCGGCCGCTACGCTACCCTCGGATGGTCCCTTCGCCCGGCTACAACGATCTCCAGATCTTATCATCTCACACTGCAAAGCGAATCGGATGCCGGGGTTCAATCCGAGCCTGTTATCGGCAAAGACAAACTAAAGCTTCCTTGGCGTGGAACCATCGGCCTTATGCTCACTCCCAGAGACAATTTGGCCTTTGGGCTCGAATGCGAAATTCGCCCTTATAAATCGCTTCGCTATATCGCGTCCGATGGGGAGGAAACAAGACCATGGCTGCCAGCCTCCCTGGTTCGCGTTGGAGCCGAATATCTGATCGCCCCATGGCTAGCGCTTCGAGCTGGTATCCGCGGTGAGGCTGAGGTGTTCGAGCCTGAGGGAAATCAACTCCCCGGAACGCCAGTAACTTATGAGGTCTATTCTGCGGGGGTTGGAGTGTTTCTTAATGAGTTTCGTTTGAACCTGAGCTATGAAAATTCGCTGATGAAATACCAAGACGTATGGTCCAGCGCCATCAGCAAAAATAGCGAGCGAACTCAGACATGGGTGATGCAGCTATCGTACGAGCTGCCGTGGCGAATAGGGGCCTCTAATTCTAAGTGAGAAATTTAAGCGCATCACTTCGAAAGTGCGATTGATAGCAAATTGATAAACTGAAATCGAGATCTGGAATTTTTTGATTGAAAAAATGGTGAAATTGGTTCAAATAAAGTCCCATCACATTTTTCAGTCGAACGAAGGAGGTGGATAATGAAAAAAGGTGTTACAGCAAGCATTGCGATAGCATTTGGATTGCTCTTCTTGCCATCACTTTGGGCCCAAAAAGTTGGGGATTATCGGACGCGCGCTAGCGGCGATTGGAATAAGGCGCAGAATTGGGAGCGATTCAACGGCTCGATTTGGGTGACCACGGGCACACCTCCCACTGGAGCAGAGACGATCACTGTCCGATCGACGGACTCGATTTTTGTCAACATCCCAGTTTCGATTACTGGCTTGCTAGTGAACCAGGGAATTGTTGAAGATAATTCCCAGCTCACCATCGCCAGTGGGGGCACCTATCAGCATGATCGTGATGGTGGCCGAATTCCCATCGCCAATTGGGAACAAGGCTCGATTATGATGCTAACTGGGGTGACTTCGACGGCGCCAACCGATCGGGATCAGGATTACTACCATCTTATCTTCAACACTCCCGGTTTGCTTTCGAATTTGAATATGAACCTGAGGGCGAATACCATTCGCGGCGATGTGAAAGTGATCAATACCGGATCGGCTCGATGGTATTTAACCACAGCTCTAGCTACAGACACATCAATTGTTACCATCATGGGTGATGTGATTGTGGAAGGCGGCGCGTTTTCGGTCCATGGCACAAGCAATGCCCAGACGACCTTCATCGTACATCACTATGGCAATATCGTGGTTACTGGGGGCAATTTTTCGATCAGCCGCGGATCGCAAGCAGGCGGAACAACCACATGGTATTTGTATGAAGGTAACTTTTCCATGTCTAATGCGACGACCCAAAGTTCGACCTCCACGCCAGGAGGAGCCCGATTTGTGTTTAAAAAGATGGGAACGCAAACGTTGACATTAGGAGAGGGCAATACTTTGACGGCCCTCCCCATCGAGGTCAGTAGCGGAACAACGCTTGATATGGGGTCTTCCAAGCTCTCAGGCAATGGGATCTTCGTGCTGAATGAAGGAGCGACATTAATGACGGCATTGGCCGGCGGAGTTGCTGAGGCAATTGGCGGCATCGTCGCTGAGGTGACACTAAAAGAGGGGTCGAGTTTTGGCTTCAATGGATCCACTAGTCAGATCACCAGCGATCGCATGCCCGCTGTGGTAACGGATTTGATCATCAATAATCCAGCCGGGGTAATTCTTTCTCGGCCCACAACAATTAACGGCGTGCTGCGATTAATGGCCGGAGAATTCGACAACACCATCCCCTTTACTTTGGGCCCAAATGGCTCGATCTCCTACGAGGGAGGCAGCTTAAAAATTCCGGTCTCGGTGGCAAGTGGGTCTCTGAACTTACCTTGCGCTTTTTTTCTCGAACAGAATTATCCGAACCCGTTCAATCCAGCTACCATGATCAGATTCGGTTTACCCCGGGCCTCTCATGTGATACTGAAGATATATAACATTCAGGGACAGGAGGTGCTGACCTTGTTAGATGCTCGCAGAGAGCCTGGAATTCACCAATTACAGTTTGATGGTTCACGCCTGAGCGCAGGTATCTATTTGTATCAAATCAAGGCGGGCGATTTTGTTGACAACAAACGGATGATGCTGTTGAAATGAGGAGCTGCTGAATCGAACTTGCTGGTTCGATCCATTTCTTTGTTCAAATGGAAGAAGCATAGGGGATTGCGAAAGATTTTCATTTATTGTCATATTCGATTTTCAAAAACATGAATGATTTATTGAAGGAGGGTGCGTTTATGCAAATGATACGAATTTTTCTTATTTTGCTATTCCTAAGCATGATCACAGTGGGGCAGGGGTACACGCAGGTCGCTGGGGACTTTCGTTCTGCGAAAAGCGGGGATTGGAGCAGCACCGCGACCTGGGAAACTTTTGATGGAACCAACTGGGTTGCACCCAGTGCTGGGCCGTCAGGCGCTGAAAATATCCTTGTGAAAGGGACTGACACTGTGCGCGTAGACGTGCCAGTGACCATCACAGGATATGTGAAAGTGGTCGAATCTGGTGTTTTCACCGTAACAACTGGCGTTTTGAGCTTTGGCAATGGGAGCAGCTACGAGCACGCCCGCGATGCCGGGACGCTCCCGACCGCTACATGGGAACAGGGATCAACCTTACTGTTGACCGGCACGGTGCAGGATGCCCCTGCCAATCGAAACCAAAATTTCCATCATGTCGTTTTCAACACGCCGAACCTGGGGCGCAATCGGGACATGGGATGGAAAAACATCACCATCGGTGGTAATGTGAGGGTGATTAACACCGGAGCATACCGTTGGCAGATGAGCTCGATCGCTGCTAGCGATACGGCACGCATCACGATTTTAGGAGATGTAATCGTTGAAAATGGGCAATTTTCTGTACATGGGACCAGCAATGCTCAGACAGTTTTTATCATCAATCATTATGGTAATGTCATCGTTACTGGCGGCAACTTTTCGATTGCCAGAGGTTCACAGGGCAACGGGACAGGAAAGACACTTTGGTATCTATTTGGCGGTGATTTCACGATGTCGAATGCCACGACTCAAAACTCCAATCCGACACCAGGAAATGCGAAATTCGTGTTCGCAAATGTCGGAGGCAAGCAAAAGCTAACATTGTCGAATGTGACCTATGGTGGTGGAGGCCTGCCGATTCAGGTCGATAGCTTAGCCACCTTAGATATGGATACAACAGCAGTCGGTGGTACCGGAATTTTTGCGCTTTCACCTGGAGCGACATTGATAAGCGCGCATCCCAGCGGCCTGGACGGCAATTTGAAAACCACAGGTGCGATTACCTTGAGTAAAGCGGCTAACTTCACGTTCAATGGCGCTGTTGATCAAGTTCCCGGCGTGTTGTTGCCAGATACCATCGCGGTCCTTACAATAGCGAATCCTGTGGGAGTGACGTTCAGCGATACCTTGAAAACCGCTGGATTGAACGTATCAGCCGGCGGAATCATGAAAATAGATCAGTCGGGAAATATAATAGCTGACTCCGGGGCTATCGCAGGAACCTTGATGAATCAAGGATTGATCAGCGCGAGTAATCCATTAGTCTTCGCTGAGGGATCAATTTACGAACACGCGCGGAACGGTGGCAGCGTGCCTTTGGGCAACTGGCAGCCTGGTTCAACAGCCTTATTCACTGGGATCACCAGCACCGCGCCCGAAAATCGCGGGCAGGATTATTACCATTTGGTGCTCAAGACACCTGGGCTCTCCTCGAACCGCGATTTGAATTTAAACGGGCATACAATTTGGGGTGACCTAAAAGTGATCGATACTGGCTCGGCTCGCTGGCAATTGGTCGGCGGATCTTCTGGGACTGTAACTATCATGGGAGATGTTATTGTTGAAGCTGGCCAATTGGCGACTCAAGGCACCAGTAGCGCGACCGATGTCATCGTCAATCATTATGGTAATATCCATGTCACGGGTGGGAATTTTTCTATCAGCCGAGGCTCCCAGGGAAGTGGCGCCGGATCCACTACATGGTTCCTTCACAAAGGCGATTTTAACATGGCCAACGCCACCACTCAAAATTCCAATCCAACTCCAGGCAAGGCGAAGTTCGTGTTCGCCAATGCGGGTGGTATCCAAAATCTGAAGCTCGAAAATGTCACTTATGCCGGTGGTGGATTGCCCATCCAGGTGGATAGCCTGGTCACCCTGAACATGGATACAACCTCCATCGCAGGAAACGGTATCTTCACGCTTTCGGCTGGAGCGACGCTGATGAGCGCCCATCCAGCAGGCGTCGATGGCAATCTGAAAACCACTGGAGTGGTCACCCTCAGCAAGGCCTCCAGCTTCATCTTTAATGGTACTATTGCCCAATCCGCCGGGCTGCTGTTGCCCGATACATTGGCTACATTGACCATCTCCAATCCTGCCGGAGTATCGTTCACCGATACGCTTCTGTGCCAGGAATTATATGTCACGCCGTCGGCGGTTATGAATATCGATTCGCTGGGGAGTATTACTGCCAGCGCTGGTGCGGTTGAAGGGACCGTGGTGAATCGGGGCGCTCTCGAAGCCAACAACCCGTTGGTGTTCGGTGGTCATTCAATTTATGAGCACGCCCGCAACGGTGGAAGTATTCCATCTGGTCTCTGGGAGGAGGGTTCAACTTTGTTGATGACAGGAATCGTCAACACGGCACCAGCAAACAGAAACCAGAGCTATTATCATATCGTGTTCAATACTCCCAAGATGACATCCAATCTCGATATGGGGCTGAATGGAGTGACTATTGGCGGGGACATTCGGGTGCTGAATACGGGAACCGCTCGCTGGCGATTGACCACAGCCCCAGCGGGGGACAGTTCCATCGTGACGATCATGGGCGATTTGATCGTGGAGAACGGTTCGTTCGAAACTCAGGGAACAGGCAATGCCTTGACCGTGTTCAAAGTCCATCATTATGGAGACGTGATCGTTACTGGAGGGAATTTCTCGGTCGCTCGCGGCTCTCAAGGGAATGGATCAGGTTCCACGCGGTGGTATCTCCACCAGGGCGATCTCATGATGTCCACTGCGACAACCCAAAATTCTAACCCTACCAACGCTCGGTTTGTGTTCGATCGGCAGGATAGTGTTCAACATTTGGTGCTTAGCCAAATTACCTACGGCGGCGGCGGATTAGCCATCGAGGTGGCCAAAGGCACCACGCTCGATTTCGGGCTGACCGAATTAGCGGGCAATGGTGTTTTTATTCTGAATGAAAATGCCACTCTTGCCACGGCCCATGAAAATGGCGTTGCTGGAGCCATTCAATCGACTGGCACATTGACCTTGAGTGAAAACGCTAATTTCATATTCAATGGCACCAAACCGCAGATCACCAGCACGCTCATGCCGAAAGTGGTCAATGGATTAGTTATCAACAATGAAGCGGGCGTCAAATTGTCACAAGAAACCACCATAAACGGGGTACTCAGATTGATCGCTGGAGAATTCGATAACACCATTCCCTTTACGCTCGGGCCTAATGGGTCGATCTCGTTTGAGGGCGGTCGGCTAAAAGTTGGCACCTCGGTAGATATTTCGCTTGATGCGATTCCCAAAGATTTCGCTTTAATGCAAAACTATCCCAATCCTTTCAATCCATCGACCACTATCTGCTACCACATCCCCAGATCAGTCCATGTAGCATTGAAAATTTTCGATATCAATGGGCAGCTGGCGGCAGAACTGGTGAACCGTCAACACGAAGCTGGTTCCTATAAAGTGGTGTGGAACGCGACTGGGATGCCGAGTGGTGTGTATTTCTGCCAGATTATAGCCGGCGAATTCAAGTCGATGCGCAAGCTCATTTTGATGAAGTGAAGAATCGATAGCTAAACGCGTTTTGCCGGCCGCCGCCTTCAGCGGCCGGCGTTTTATTATTGAGTTCATTTTTGTGAAAGGCAAGAAGCAGTGAAGAAGTTCGTTTTTTTGTTTTTGCTCCAGGCAATTTTCACCGATCTTTTATGGGCACAGAAATATATTGCCCCTGACGGCAATGATGCCAATCCCGGGACCATTACACAACCGTTTGGAACTTTCGCTAAGGCTATTTCCGAAGCCATGCCAGGCGATACCATTTATGTACGGGGCGGTACTTATCATCTCACCAGCACTATCACCATCAGCGCAGCCAAAAGTGGCACAGAGGAGAAAGTGGTGACGATGAGCGCATTTAAAGATGAAGTACCATTGTTAGATTTTTCGGCCCAATCGCTCGGATCTAAAGGAATTAGCCTGCGGGCCAATTATTGGCATATCATCGGACTTCACGTCAAGGGTGCAGGCGATAACGGCATGGAAATAAACTTTGGTTCGAATAATATCATCGAGCGATGTGTCTTCTTTGAAAATCGCGACTCGGGGCTGCAACTGAGCAATGGTTCGGCCAACAATCGCATCATCAATTGCGATTCATATTATAATGCTGATCCCCCAGATTATGCCGATGCCGACGGATTTGCACCAAAATTAACCGTGGGAAGCGGCAACTATTTCTACGGCTGTCGCTCCTGGGGCAATTGTGATGATGGTTGGGATGGCTATTTACGTGGCGCTACTGATGTGACCACCACTCTCGAAAATTGTTGGTCCTGGAGCAATGGCTATTTAAAAGATGGGACCGATCCAGGGTCCCAGGCGAACGGGAATGGCTTCAAAATGGGTGGCGGCGATAACAGCAATAGCGAAGCGTTGATGCATCATCAAATCCTCGTTCGATGTGTGGCGTTCAATAACAAAAATAAAGGATTCGATCAGAATAACAATGTCGGTTCCATGACCTTGTTCAATTGCACTGGTTACCATAACAAGGCAGCCAATTACCGAATCCAGCGTTCGTTGAATCCAGGGCAGAGCCTCATAATCAAAAATTGTGTTTCGTTTCAAGGGTTGGTCCAACTGGGAGGTTTCGCCATACAAGAGGCCAATAGCTGGATGCCGCCCTTTCTCGTAACCGCAGAGGATTTTCTAAGTCTCGATGCCAATTTAGCCGCAGCGCCGCGGAAGCCAGATGGCAGTTTGCCCGATATCGATTTTCTTCATCTCGCTACTGGCAGCGATTTGATCGATGCTGGGGTTGAGGTGGGATTGCCATTCTCGGGTAATGCGCCTGATTTGGGAGCGTTCGAAACTGAATCATCAACTGAAATTGAAATCGCTATCGCCAATCCGCCAGCGCAATTCGAATTGCATCAGAATTACCCTAATCCGTTCAATGCAATAACGACGATCTGTTTCTCGCTGCCAGAATTGAGCCATGTTCAGCTTCGGATCTTCAACCCTGCTGGACAACTGGTGCGGATCATCGCGGATCAAAATTTTGGAGCGGGGACTCATGAAGTGACCTGGCATGGCGATAATGAGAATGGTCAATCCATTGGTTCTGGCGTATATCTCTATCAAATGAACGCCAGCGGTCGCACGTTCACTCGGAAGCTGATAGTGATAAGATGACAATGCTCATCTTGGCTTGATTTTCAAATTTCTATTTCGATAGTGGTTGAATTGTTTTGTACCCATAGTCACTGAAGATTTACAGCAATCGCATCATGGACGTTTGTTTGGATATGTCATGCAAGCTAATCGATCGAGATCGCTAAGAATAGCAACTTTCGGATTGCTGATTTTTTCTATTTTTTTGCTCAAACTCTCGAAGGATTCCCCTCGAAATGAGGGATGGAATCAGAAAGAGGAAATTTTGCGTCGGATCATTCCTCCATCATTTCCAGCGAGAGATTTTCCGATTACTGGATACGGCGCCATTGGAGACGGGGAAAGCGATTGTACTGAGGCATTCCGCCGCGCCATCGAAGCCTGTCATGCTGCTGGCGGAGGTAGAGTGATCGTTCCGAAGGGAATCTGGGCAACCGGCGCCATTCACCTCAAAAGCAATGTCCATCTTTATCTTGAAAAATCCGCTACGATCCGCTTCAGCACAGATCCGAAAAAGTATTTACCAGCCGTTTTTACCCGGTTTGAGGGAATCGAATGCATGAATTATTCGCCACTCGTGTATGCATTTGAGCAAGAGAATATTGCTATTACTGGCAAAGGTGTGCTGGATGGCGGTGCCAGGGCCAATGTCTGGTGGAATTGGAAAGGCCCCTGGGATGATGCAGAATCGACACCGACTGGATGGGAACCAGGCATGGAGGATCAACGCCAAGATGTGGCGAAATTACAGCGGATGGCAGATAACAATCTGGCCGTAACACAGCGGATCTTTGGAGAGGGGCATTACTTGCGACCCAATTTTATTCAGTTCTATCGGTGTAATAATGTGCTGATTCGAGGCATCACCATCAAAAATTCGCCAATGTGGGTCATTCACCCCGTGCTGTGCAGCAATGTGACGATTCAACATGTGACGATCGAAAGCCTGGGGCCGAACAATGACGGCTGCAATCCCGAATCCTGTCGCGATGTGTTGATTGCAGAGTGCAGTTTCAATTGCGGAGATGATTGTATCGCAATTAAATCAGGCAGAAATGCCGATGGCCGACGAATCAATGTCCCATCGGAAAACATCGTGATTCAGCGCTGTCGGATGAAGAATGGCCATGGCGGTGTGACCATTGGGAGTGAGGTCTCTGGCAACGTCCGAAATGTTTTTGTTGAAGATTGTATGATGGATAGCCCAGAACTTGATCGGGCGTTGCGCATCAAAACCAATTCGCTTCGGGGGGGAGTAATTGAAAATATATTTCTGAGAAACATTGTCGTGGGCCAGCTAAAAGAGGCTGCTATCCACATCGATATGTTCTATGGCAAAGAACAAGGTGAATATGCCCCAATCATTCGGAACATCCAAGTCGATCGCATGACCTGTCGCAATGCACCCTATGCTTACGTGATCAAGGGGGATAAGAAAACCCCTGTTTTGCATTTACGATTAGAAAATTGTCGCTTTAATGGGGTGACCAAGGGCTTTGATCAGCAACATGTAAAGGATCTGGTCTTGAGGAATGTTTGCATTAATTTTGACAGTCGATAAAGACACAGTTTATATGAACTGCTCTTATTTCTGGATGATATTTTTTTTCTCGATGATTATACCTTCTTCGCTTCGGGCGCAACCATTAGCCTTCCCTGAAGCCGAGGGCTTCGGTCGTTTCGCAACGGGCGGACGCGGAGGGATCGTGATCGAGGTGACAAACCTAAAAGATAGCGGTCCAGGAAGCTTACGTGCTGCCATCGATTCGGATCAGATCCGAACTGTCGTATTTCGCATTTCTGGTACAATCGCATTAGAGTCGGAATTGGTGATCAAACAAGGCAATATCACAATTGCTGGTCAAACAGCACCAGGCGATGGCATCTGTCTCAAAAATTATCCTTTGATCATCGCTGCGGATAATGTGATTATTCGTTTCATCCGCAGTCGCTTGGGCGATGAAAGACAGTTCGAGGGGGATGCAATTTCTGCAATTGGAAATCGAAACGTTATCATTGATCATTGCTCATTCAGTTGGGGGATCGATGAAGTCGCCTCTTTTTATGACAATGAAAATTTCACATTGCAATGGTGTTTGATCAGCGAAAGTTTGAATCATTCGTTTCATCATAAAGGGGATCATGGTTATGGTGGTATTTGGGGCGGAAAGGGTGCTACCTTTCATCATAATTTGCTGGCACATCATTCCAGCCGCAATCCCCGTTTCAATGGCAGCCGCACCCATGGTCAGCCAAACCGTGAGGTGGTCGATTTTCGAAACAATGTGATTTATAATTGGGGGTTCAACAGCAGTTATGGGGGAGAGGGTGGTTTTTATAATCTGATCGCCAATTACTATAAATTTGGCCCAGCGACTCAGAAGAAAGATCGCATCGTAGAACCCTGGGATAGCACCAGTCGATGGTATATAGCTGATAATTTCGTTGCGGGGTTCCCCAATATTACTCGGGATAACTGGGCTGGTGGCGTGCAAGGCAAATACTGGAAGTCCGTGCGGCTCAAATTCCCCGTTGCTGTTGCCCCTGTGATGACGCAGCCAGCCGAATTAGCCTATGAGCTCGTATTGAACAACGTCGGCGCTGTGTTCCCCAAAAGGGATCCCGTGGATTGGCGGATCATTGAAGAAGTGAAGACTGGAACAGCGACCTATGGTGGAATCTGGGGGCCAGGCACGGGGATCATTGATTCGCAACACCAAGTCGGCGGCTGGCCGGAGTTGAAAACTGGTCCCATTCCTATTGATACCGATCATGATGGGATGCCAGATGATTGGGAAATCGCTCACGGTCTCGATCCTGTTAATCCAACAGATCGGAATGGCGATGCCGATGGCGATGGCTATACGAATCTCGAAGACTATTTGAATGATCTTTTGATACATTGATGCGAGGGACAGATGGCATTCAATTTCGATGCTCAGCCGCAAAGAACTTCAGAGAATTGGTGAATTATGGTTACAGTGCCGTCTGATCCATTCGATTGAGTCCTGCTAAAATTGAATCCCCGATTTTAGCTAAAATTTTGCTCCTTCAAAATCTTCAAGATCACCTTTTAAAATGCAGGCTCCAGCCAAATAAACTTCACTCTGGCCTAGCGACAAAAAGCCGAAGCAACAGACGAAAAAACGAGAAAAAAACACTTGACATTTTCAAAAAATATGTTATATTAATCATACCTGGTATACCAGGTATGATTAATTTCACCTTGCCTGACAACTCGACTATTTGGTTTAAGAATACCAATGGTAGAGCATCACCTCCATCGGCGATGCGTGATAATAAAAGTACGAGTGCTCCCATGGCCATAGACTTTACCGATCCGAGACCCCTCTATCTGCAAATTGTCGATACCATCAAAGAAAAAATCGAGTCGGGAGAACTGCAACCTGGTGATCAAATCAGCTCGCAAAATGAACTGGCGCAGGAATACGGGGTCAGCCTCATCACCGTGAAAAAGGCGTTGACCGAATTAATCCGTGAGGGCGTGCTGTTCAGTCGGGTTGGCAAGGGCACCTTCGTGGCCCAACCCGCTCCATCTATCGATTTCACTCAACATCACACCATCGGATTGGTCCTCAGTGACCTGAAAAATCCCTTCTTCTCATTGATCCTTCACAGCGTGGAACAGAAGATTTCCGAAAACGGCTACAATTTGCTGCTGTCCAATTCCTCTCAAAATATAGAAAAAGAAGAGAGCCAGATCCATCGCTTTCGGGATCTGGGCGTGGACGGCATGATCATCGCTTCGACCAGTCACGTCTATCGGGCCACGGAGACGATTCGGAAGCTCAAGGATGACAATTTTCCGTTTGTGATGGTGTCGTATATTGAAGATGAAGACATCTATTATGTCGGAACCGATCATGAGCTGGGTGCCTTTATAGCCACCGAGCATCTTATCCAGCGGGGCTATCAGAAAATCGGTTACCTCAGCGGCGAATCGGGCAACCTGCTGGCTGAGCTGCGGCTCAAAGGCTACCGACGAGCCCTGGAACAGTACGGCAGGCCATTTCGTCCCGAATTTATTTTTCCATTGCCGATGAAATTCAGAGACTATGATTCTGGCTATCAGATCGGTCAGCAATTCTTTCAAAAGTCCGATCGGCCCGAAGCGCTA
The DNA here is from genome assembly GCA_034506395.1 of candidate division KSB1 bacterium. NCBI lineage: Bacteria > Pseudomonadati > Candidatus Zhuqueibacterota bacterium. The sequence goes on from JAPDPQ010000020.1 coordinate 28,538, forward strand.
TTTGTCTACAACGACCTTTCGGCGCTCGGCTTTGAACAGGCAGTGCTGGATCAGGGCTACAAAATCCCTGATGACGTGGCCATTATCGGCTTCGATGACATCGAGCGAGGCAAGTATGCTCCTGTACCATTGACCACCATCCACCAGCCCACGGATGAAATTGGCCAGCAGTCCGTGGAGCAATTGATGAAAATTATCGATGGCGAGCCTGTGGCAGTTCGAACCATTTTAAAGCCTGAGTTGATCGTTCGATCAAGTTGCTAAACATTTGTTACCGCACGATTGCAGGAATAAGCATTCACGAGAGATAGATATGAGCATGAACAGCGATAAAAAGCTATTGCCAGAACAACGTGAAGAGCTGCTGAGAAAACTGAAAGCTCGTTTTGAAAAAAATATGAGCCGCCATGATGGTCTTCAATGGCTTGACGTGCAAGCAAAAATAGAAGCCAATCCTGAAAAAATGTGGTCGCTCCATGAAATGGAAAGAACAGGCGGAGAGCCAGACGTTGTTGGTTATGACGAAAAGACGGGCGAATACATTTTTTGTGATTGTTCAGCGGAAAGCCCTAATGGTCGGAGAAGTCTTTGTTACGATCGTGAAGCATTGGAATCGAGGAAAGAACATAAGCCAGAAAATAATGTTGTTGATATGGCTGCTGCCATGGGGATTGAAATCTTAACGGAAGAACAATATCGAGAGCTGCAGAAACTTGGGGCTTTTGATACGAAAACATCAAGCTGGGTGAAAACGCCGCCCAATATTCGAAAACTTGGTGGGGCGCTCTTTTGTGATCGTCGCTATAACCATGTCTTCGTATATCACAACAGCGCAGAGTCCTATTACGCTTCAAGAGGGTTTCGTGGCTTGCTGAGGATCTAAGTTTTTTCAGGCGACAAAGTGGCGCTTGCTATTTCTGCAAGAATCAGATTTGAGCGAACAAGCGCTTGATCAAGCTGCCGCTTCGCTAACTTTGTGGGGTAGGTGAAGCAACAGCCGTTCGATGAAATTTCAGATAGCGACGGCAGTTTTTAAATAATATCAGAGTGGCAACCTTATAGAAAAGAACTAATCTTCACATCCATCTTTGATTGAGGAGCGAATCATGAAATTCAAAATCCTCGCTGTATTGCTGCTACTTATTTTGCCCCTCGCTCACCTCTTTGCGGCTGCAACTGGTAAAATCACTGGCAAAATTACCGATGCGACAACAGGCGATCCTTTGGCTGGAGCCAATGTCTTTTTAAAGGGCACGGCAATCGGGGCTGCGACGGACCTCAAAGGGGAATATATTATTCCTTCAGTCCCGCCAGGCACCTATCAACTGCGGGTCACGTTTATCGGATACCGCTCAAAAGAGCTGCCGATTCAGATCGGGCTGAATGAACAAAAAGTGGTGCATGTTCAACTGGAATACGACGTGGTGAAGGGCGAGACGGTCACCATTACAGCGCAGGCCGAGGGTCAGGTGGCGGCGATCAACCAGCAACTGCGCTCCAACACGATCACCAATATCGTTTCGGCGGAGCGCATTCAGGAGCTGCCCGACGCCAATGCGGCTGAGTCCGTCGGCCGATTGCCTGGTATTTCTATTAAACGCAGTGGGGGAGAGGGCAATAAAATTGTGATCAGGGGCTTGGCGCCGACCTACAACATCATCACCATTGCAGGGGAGAAAGTCCCTGCCACCGACCTGGATGATCGCAGTGTGGACTTGAACATGATTTCGCCAGAAATTTTAGCTGGGATTGAAGTCACCAAGGCGTTGACGCCAGATAAAGACGCCGATGCGTTTGGAGGGATTGTCAATTTTAAATTGGCCGATGCTTCGGAGGGAGGTTTTAAATATGATTTCAAGTTCCGCAATGGCTATAATGCGCAGCGAGATCAATTTGGGCAATACAAAGGCAGCCTGACTTTGAGCAATCGCTATTTCGATCAAAAATTGGGATTGATGGTCACTGGCAATTTAGAGCGAGCCCAGCGTGGTTCGGACCAGTTTGCGGCTAACTATCAGGTGCTCAGGGAAAAGAGGGAAGGCGAACCTTACGCTCCAATTTTTGCTACCCAGGTGGACCTGAGCTATACCGATGAAATTCGCAAGCGGATCGGTTTTAGCATCCTCATGGATTATCGCCTCCCTAATGGAAAGCTGACGTTCAATAATTTTATGAGCCGTCTGGATCGGGATGCGCTGACTCACCTGGCCCGATGGGATGAGGGCGCCAATACCCACGAAATCCGACTTTATGATCGGCAGCAACAGATCGATGTCCTGTCCAATTCACTCACGGGTGAACATCGCCTCTTCTCTGGTCAATTGGATTGGCGGGTGTCCCAAACCGCTTCCCTCAACCGCCAACCCTTTGATAACCGCATCCGTGCCCGTGAATTGAGTGCCATTAATCACGCCCTGCTCCCCAATTCCTACGGACCCGATCTGCTGCTGGCCGCCGCAAACAATCGCTACGACCAGATGTTTCTCTACCAGGGCGATTTTTATACCGAAAAATCCCTGGAAAGAGATCGAAGTGGCCAGCTCAATTTTAAGCTGCCGTTCACTTTAACCAATAAGATAGCAGGCAACGTCAAGTTTGGCGCCAAATACATTGAAAAGCTAAAGGAACGGGATCGTGGCCATCGCAACAGCCGATTGGATCTGACGGCCGTCACTCATCGGGAGGAATTTGAACGACATCATCCTCGCTCTGGAGAAGAAGGCTTCGAATATCAGTGGAATGCCACTGGCTGGTCATTGATGCAAAATTATCTGGATCCATCGTTCGACGCTGGCAATTTTTTGGGCGGGCGCTACAATTTTGGTCCTGCCATGAGCCGCTCTGAGCTGAACTTTTTGCTCAATCATTACTTGCTGGATTCGCTCTATGCCTTTTCATCCATCGCCGATTTAGATGATTATGAGGTAACAGAAGCGGTGACGGCTGGCTATTTAATGACCGAGCTCAATTTTGGGCGGATTTTCATGCTGCTCCCAGGGGCTCGCTATGAATATACTCGGGCTGAAATGACAGGACGCAAAGGGACCGTGCCCGATATTTTCTCCGAGCCAGAGCTGAATAAGCCTTTTGTTTCGGATACGACCGCTACCGCCACTTACGGCCGCTGGTTCCCCATGATCCATGCCAGAATTCGTCCCACGGGATGGTTCGATATTCGACTGGCTTACACCAAATCGCTGTCCCGCCCCCAGCTCAGTTGGATGATGCCCAAAAAGAAAGTTCATGGCACCGAACGTCGGGTAGAATTTGGCCGCCCCGATCTCCTGCCCCAAATGTCGACCAACTATGACATCTTCCTCTCATTTTATGGAAACACGATTGGTTTGTTTACGCTCGGCGGCTTTTATAAGGAGATCGACGATCTCATTTTCAATCGCCAGGGACATAAAATTTTGAACGCCGTGAAGGAAGGCTTTACGCCCGACTTGCAGGGATTTACTTTAGACCGACCCGAGAATAACCCATTTCTGACCAGAGTAAAAGGATTCGAGGTGGAGTGGCAGACTCGTTTTCATTGGCTGCCCCGCCCGTTCGACGGAATTGTGCTGAACGCCAACTATTCTCACATCTGGTCAAAAACTCATTTCCCACGTTCGTTCGTTTTGAGTGAAAAAATCCCTGTGTTTCCGTTTCTTAAAACCACCGTTGTGGACACTTTTCGCACGGGTGATATGCCAGATCAAAGTGACGATATTGCCAATGTCGCCATCGGCTATGACAAAGGTCCCTTTTCCGCACGATTGTCGCTCCTCTATCAGGGCAAGACCCTGGCGATTGTGGGCGAACGACCCGAGCTGGACGGCTTCACCGCCGATTTGATGCGAATGGACCTGTCCATCAAATATCGCTTAGCCCGCTACCTTGACCTGTTTTTTGACTGGAACAACATCACCGATGAACCCGATGAGTCGTATCAATCTCAGACCCAGTTCTTGACCGCCAGTGAATACTACAGTTGGACCATGAATCTTGGTTTGGGATTACGCTTTTAATGCTAAGAGCATTAAATAGGTTCGATACCAGCGTCATTTCGATCCGTCCGCCAACTGGCGGACGGAGAGAAATCTGTAAATTCAACTTTCGCTTCAAAGTCAGATTCCTCCCTGCCAACTGGCGGGTCGGAATGACAATCCAAAAGTAAATTACAATAGGCTTCTCGTAATTACCTATTTCAAATTTTTGAACTGAGCAGGAGAATGGAGGTGATCGATCGGCATTCAAAATAAAATAGATTTTCTCGGCAGGGAGGAGGTGAATGAAAGGCCATAATTCATATTTCGTAAACGATCCAAGGGTTAAAACAGAGACCTTAGCATTGCTCCAAATTCCTCCGCCAATTAGCGGATGACTTTTTAATGTTCCCCCCCTTTGAAGTGGGGTAAGGGGGGATGTCAAAGAAATGTAGGCTTAGCTGTTCAACTCTATTTACCTTGTGATCGATTACCATTTTTATTACGGAAATCAAAAACCAACCAATTGGAGGAACATGCGATGAAGAAAATATTTACCGCTCTGTTTTTAACCGCCATAGCCTTCTGCATGATGCTGGCCGAATCGGGCGTTTTGTTCGCCCAGGACACCCTGGATGTCGCCCAGGGGTATGAAACATTAAATCTGGCGGTTGAAGGCGATACGCTAACAGGTGGTGTGCCTGCGAATCCCAATCGGGTCTACCGATTAGAACGAGGCGGCTTTTACCTGCTCAACGGAACCATTCGGGGGCTCAGCATCCCCCTTCGCATCGTAGCGGCCAAAGGAGACGGCCCCAAACCAGTGCTCATTGCTACGGCGGGGCAAACTGGCACTTCGCTTCGTTATTTTAGGCCTGCTTCTGACGCCGAATGGAGAGGCCTGTATCTCTCGGGCATCGACAATCTGGGGAACCAGGTGGAGAGCAATGCCTTTCGTTGCGATAAAAAGAACGGCAAGTTTATCATCGATGACTGCTATGTCGACGGCGATGCCCAGGCCACGGTTCGGATGAATGCCGAGGGCCAAAAACTTTACATTACCAATACGATCTTTGCCAATTCCTTTCTCCTATCTGATCCCAACAACGGCCGCTTTATCGATACCCGTGGCAATACGCAGGATACTATTTTTATCCAGAATAGCACATTTTACAACAGTTCCACCGATCCAGTGCGCAGCGGTGGCGGCATCATCAAAAATTTCCTCATGGATCATTGCACTTTGGTCATGACTGCTGGCAATAGTGGCGAATTCGATGTGGATCGGGCTATCAATTGCGTCTTTACCAATAATTTGATGCTCGATTTTGGCTATGAAGGACGAGACCTGTGGTCAGTGGACTCGACTGGTGAGGTGGCAGTTCCCATTGATTCATTGAAGGCTCCAAATTTAGCAACGGATGACCAGCGGACTTATACGATTAAAAATAACGTTATGGGCTGGTCTCCACAGGTCAAAGCCTGGATTCAGAGCAAGGATTCGCTGGATTTCTATCGCTTCATCGATGCGACCGCTGAACGCTTTATTGCCACTTTTCCGAACATGGTCGCCGAAAATAACATCTATGAAGATGTTGTTTTCTCGGATGGCCCAGAAACGGATAAGCTATTGGCTTACATGGAGCATCGGTTCAATGATAACTACGCCAATAACAATAACCCCGATTTTCGAGTCGATCGCAATGGGGTGGGTACGTTGACCGATAATCCCCAGACTTTTGGTCCGCCAGCCGATGATTATAATTTCGATTATGCAGCGACCTTTGCTGCCTACACACATGCCATGGGCGGCTTCCCTGCTGGCGATCTGAATTGGTTCCCAGCTAAAAAGGCTGAGTGGGAAACCTGGGTGACTAAGGTGGAATTTGGTAAAAAAGTCCATCCAACCGAATTCTATTTAGCTCAAAATTATCCCAATCCGTTCAATCCGACCACATCGATACCCTATAGTCTAAATAAACGTGGCGCTGTCACTCTATCAATTTACAATGTACTGGGCCAGAAAGTGCGAACTCTGGTCAACCAAAACCAGGATGCTGGCTCGTATGTGGCCAAATGGGATGGTCGGAATGATGCGGGGATAATGGTCCCCAGCGGCACGTACATCTATCGTCTGGAAACCAATGATCGAGTCCTGGCACGGAAGATGTTATTGATGAAATAAATTGGTTTGCAACCCTTGCGAAGGTTTCAAACCTTCGCAAGGATTGTTCATCGTATTGAGCTGTCATTCCGAACGGAGTGCAACGGAGTGAGGAATCTATAATTCTCCACCAGTTAATTGGCCAACCAGATTTCTCCCTGTCCGCTGATTGGCCATAAGCGTCAACTTAATCGAATACTCAGGGAGGCGCTGTCATTCTGAGGAGCAAAGCGACGAAGAATCCCTTCAATAAGCGCACCTACTTTCGTTAAATCAAGAGATTCTTCTCCGCCAGTTGGCGGATCAGAATGATATTGTTCGCTTAAATTGACGCCAATTGCCGATTGGCGGACGGATCCGTTCGGAACGACATATCGTCCTTTAATCTGACTAAATACTGCTAATTAGTGCCTAAACGAAAACTATAGAATTTGTAGCAAAGATGTCATTCCGAACGAAGTGAGGAATCTGTTCTTTACACAAATATTGGAGTCACAGATTTCTCCCTTCGGTCGAAATGACAGAATGGTGAGTTTTCGTTCAAGCACTAATTATTAGATCAGAAACGAATTTCAACGGAGCCAATCATGAAACGATTCTTGTTCGGGCAACTGATCGTCCTGATGCTGCTATCCAGCCTGCTCTACGCCCAAACTGACTATGTCTCCCTGCTAGTCTCTGCCTATGGCAGCCTGCCCGCTGGTGATTTCGCCAAGAAGGTCGGCGAGAATCCAATTTTGACCAGGCGTTCGGGGTTCGATATCGGCGAATATGTGGGACTGGCAAAGGCGGGCTATGGCCTCGGCATCGAGCTGAACACGCCCGTGTTGGTGTCTGGCCTGGGCTGGGTGATCAGTTTGCGCTTGCTGGCCAACAGCACGGACCCGACCACGGCCGAAGCTGCATTCGAGCATTTCATGGGCGATAGCGTCGATATCATTTACGAGACGGGCACCTGGATCAATTTCCCCGTGATGACGGGATTGCGTTACGAGTATCAATTTTTGTCTGATGTTGGTGCGGCGGTCTTTTTGCAGGGCGGCATTAACTTTTCCAAAGCTGCTTCCCGATCGGGGATGATCGGCGATGTGAAAGCGGAACACACCAGCTTCGAATTCGCTCGGGATTTCGGCTATGAATTGGGCCTGAGCCTCAATTTGTTTAAAAAGTGGCAGCTTGGATTCAGTTATTTGTCTTTGAACACCCCTCGCTTCGAAGGGACTCGTACGCTGTCGGAAAAAGTGTTTCCCCAAATTTTCAGCCGAGAAAATCGGATTCTGGGAGAGGAACGTTCCGTTTCGATGTATTTGATCAGCCTGGGTTATCAGCTATTTTAGCCTGTATTATTAGTAAGAGCACGAAATAGGTTACTTATCGGTGTCATTTCGACCCGCCAGTTGGCGGGGAGAAATCTGTAAATTCAATAGTTGCTTGAAAACCAGATTCCTCTCCGCCGATTGGCGGATCGGAATGACAGTTCAAATGTAATATATATAATGCTCCACGTAATATTTACAAATTTTGCCACGGAGGCACAGAGGTCACAGAGCAGAAGATGAATAGCCTGGGGATAATTAATTCTTGTTTCAAAATTACCAAAACAGGATAAATTGTCACGCCTGTCCGCCAACTAGCGGACAGGAATCACATCGTTTCTTTTGATTTTCATTTTTGCAATAGAAACTAATTATCCGCCATCAAAATCATTTAGCGAATATAGAGGAAATTTCTTCCCATAATTTTCTAAAAAGAAGAACTCTGTGTGCTCTGAGTCTCTGCGGCTATAAATTATTCAGATGAGAAAGGACAATAAAAGGATGATGTTTTTGTACCGAATGGCTTTTGTTCCACTCGCTGTAATTTGCTGCACCATTATTTTGATCTACGCCTGTCAAAAAAAGACAGCCATCAGTCAGCGCCAGATCGATCGGATTTTATTCTTATCGAATCGAGAGGCCGTTCCCCGTGAATTCGATGTCTTTTCCATGAATCGGGATGACAGTCAGCCACGCAATCTCACCCGACACATTCACGGCATTCGGTCGTTTTCAAATCCCGTGGTTTCGCATGACGGGAAAACCGTGCTTTTTGTGACACTCTATCAAATGCAAAGAACTTTGTATGCCTTGCAATTGGGCGACACAGTTGCCACGCCGCTCACGCAGGTGCAAATCGATCAGCCCCAGCCCCGTTTCGCTCCTGATGATCGATATATCATATTCGTCGACAAAGTAGAAGGACGTCATCAGATCTTTCGCATGAACCGTGATGGTTCGGATCGAAAGAATCTGTCGCAAAATAATTTCGATGATACTGAGCCAGAATTTTCCCCAGACGGCTCGAAAATCTGTTTTACCACCAGGCGGGGAAAAACCACGTCCATCGGCCTGATGAATGCCGATGGCTCCCAGCAAGAATTACTCACCGATGATGCGGGGAATGATTCGAATTCAGCCTTTTCACCCGATGGTGCCAAAATTGCCTTTTGCTCGGATCGCCGTGGCAGCTCTGATATTTATTATTTGAATCTATCGGATAAAAAATTGGTCCTTTTGTTTGAACACAAGTCTCATGACGTAGCGCCCCAATTTTCACCCGATGGCAAATATGTCCTGTTCAGCTCCAACATCCGAGGCATGAAATACCGTGATCTGATGTTGGTTCCCGTGAAGTCGAAAAAGGTGAAAAATCTAACCCAGAACTTGAACTATATCAATCATAATCCGATATTCTTGCCAGACGGAAAATCGATATTGTTTGAGTCGATGCGATTCGAGGATTCGGAAATTTATGAGATCGGAATTGACGGCAAAAATTTGAGGAATTTGACTAATCACCCCAGTTGGGATTTGGCGCCAGCTTTATAATTCTACCAGGTCAGCTATGAATTCATTCCCAAAACTGCGATGTAAACTTGCCTTCTGTGCCTTGATGCTAATTCCATTTTTCGTGAGCGCACAGACTTTTCCTGATTCACCCGAACCCTGGCGGGAGGCATACAATATTTCGCTTGCTGGCTTCCAATTCAATCATCCAATGACGGTGATAAATTCAAATGAATTGGAAATCATCAAGCAGCGCATCAGCAGCAAGATCGAACCGCAGCACACGGCCTTTGCCAAATTGTTGACCGAGGCGGCGGTTCAGCTCAATTTTGTGCCCGATGCCCCTGATACCATGAATATTATGGGTGGCTACGAGCCAAATTCCAATCTCGATCAAATGAGGGAATGGCTGTGGCGCAATTGCCATGCGGCGTACACCTGCGGCCTGGCGTATGCCTTAACAGGTGATCCGATCTACGCCGAAAAAGCCAGGGAAGTGTTGATGAATTGGGCGAACAGGATGACGACATTCACGGGTGGCGATCGAGGGTTGCAGCTTGGCTCATGGTTCTCACCCATGCTGTACGCCGCTGACCTGATTCATGACTATGCAGGCTGGACCAGTTCCGAGCGGATCAACTTCAAATATTGGTGGCGAAATAATTGCCTGATCCATACCATCGATGTCATGCGCCATAAAGACAATAACTGGAAAGATGCGGGACTATTGGGGGTGCTGGCCGCCGCCGTGGTGCTGGAAGATACGCTGCTGTTGAAAGAAGGATTGGTTCAATTAAAGAGCTACTTTTTCAGCCGCACCGATCATTTTGTTCAAAATCCAGGTCCAGGCTGGAAGATCAAAAAGGATCACCGTGGGGTGTACTTGCCACGAGAAGTGGTCCGCAACGATGGCAGCAGCGGCTTAACCTACACCGCTTATGCACTGACGACCATGACCCAATGCCTGGAAATTGCCCGTTACGTGGGATTCAATTTCTGGCACGATGCGACCGAGGAGGGCGCCACCCTCAAAGAGTTGATTGAACAATATTATCGCTGGGACATCGAAAACGCACCCTTCCCCTGGCACAGCAATCCCAATAAGAGCAAAAAGCGGAGAAATTGCTATGAATTGGCCAACATTCATTTTGCGCTCGATGCGAGCATGAAGAATTGGATTCAATTAAACAGGCCACAGGTCGGCAGAGAGGGCGATGAGTATATCACTTTAAATAAGGGCGACCTATTTGAGCCATCGGCCATTTTCGCCGCAGCAGGCCTGCAGCCGTTGCATTTCAAATTATTTCAGAACTACCCCAATCCATTTAATTCGGTAACGACTATTCAGTATCAGCTTTTAAAATCGAGTCACACAAAGTTAGTGATTTATGATCTGCTGGGCCAAGAGATAGCGTTATTGGTCGATCAATACCAGAACGATGGGCAATATCAGATCAACTGGAATGCCAGGGATTTGCCAGGCGGTATTTATTTTTGCCGATTGCAGGAAGGGGATTTTTCAGAGACGAAGAAATTGATTGTGCAGAAGTGAATATCGCTCCTGCAAAATAAAAATAAATGGGTCATTGCAAGAATCCGTCCGCTAATCGGCAATCAGTGTCAAGCTGACTAAATCATTTCATAATTTCTTGAAGGATTAATAAATGGTTTCCACCGTAATCTAATTATGATGAAATATTCAAATCGAGAAGGAATTAATCTTGTCCAACACGATTTTATTTCTGATCGATGTAAGCTATTAAAGTTCGGTTTGATAGATCAAATCCATTAGACTTTAGTAACCTTAGTAGCCCATGATGATCTACCAATGCTAAACCTTATTCGCTTATTTTTCTTTCAAGCATTATTTCTGATAAGGTAATAAGGTTCGTGCTGTCCTGGCTCGGGCTTGTTACTAAGGTTAATAAGGTTTTGTATCAGTTAGGACGCTGGATTATACTGCAAACGGTCACAAATTGAACATTTTTTTATTGTCATTGCGAGGCGTTTTTTGCCGAAGCAATCTTTTGAGTGCTTAGTCTCAAAGGATTGCTTCGCTTCACTCCGTTTCGCTCGCAATGACATGAAAGTTCGTTTTATGCCCGTACAAAGTATAAATCTGATAGACCATGTTACGCTTGGTAAACCATTTTCCAATTTCCTGTAGGATTATTTTAGGTGTTTTCTTTATTTCAGCTAACTGATTTTTGATGATTACTCTCTGGCTGACATTATGCTTTTCTGTGATCTCTGAGTCTCTGTGGCAGAGTTTGTGAAAAATATTATAGGAGATTTTAACATGAAATTCCATGACCTTAAACGTCGTAATTTCCTGAAAACAGTTCTTGGGGCAATCGGAGGCTATGGCGCCGCTTCGATGATCACGCCGAGCTGGGCCGCCACTTCAAATGTCTTGAGCCAGGCAAAGCAATCGATTGACAATCTTCGTATCACTGAGCTCAACTTTCTGGATTTGAAATTCCCAGGGCAATTGCCCCGCAAATGGAATTCGATCATCCACACGGGCGGTGGTTCGCCCCAGATGACGCAACTGGAGCTCCATACCAACCAGGGAATCGTGGGGCGCAGCTTGCCAAAAGGTAATCGCAGCATGATTCAATCCCTTTTTAAAAAAATTGTCAAGGATGAAAACCCGTTTTTTGTGGAGCGCATCTGGGATCGGATGTATCATGAAAATCGCAAGCCAGTGGCCAAAGGGGAATATATCGAGGTCATGGGCTCGATCGACATGGCGATCTGGGATATCATCGGCAAAGCGCTCAATTTGCCTGTGTACAAAGTGCTGGGCGCCTGTCGCACCAAAATTCGAGTGTATGCGGCTGGCGGTTACTATGAAGAGAACAAATCCATTTCCGATCTGGCGAAGGAGATGGAGGGCTATGTCAAAGAAGGATTTCGGGCAGTTAAAATGAAGGTGGGCGGCGCTGATTTCAATACCGATGTGGAACGGGTGCGAGCCGTCCGTGATGCCATCGGTCCCGATGTCGACCTGCTGATCGATGCCAACAATAAATGGCGGGCGTACGAAGCCATTCGCTTTGGGCGGGCGGTCGAGAAATACAATATCTTCTGGTTCGAAGAGCCTGTCGAACCCGATGATTTTGCTGGCTGCGCTGAAGTCAAACGGGAACTGGATATTCCGATCGTCGCTGGGGAAAACGAATATACCATCTGGGGCTGTCGGGATTTGATCGTGAATCAATCCGCCGATATCTTGAACCTGGATACGGTCAAGGCGGGCGGCATTACCGAGTACCGCAAGATCGCCGCACTGGCGTCGGCATTTCATATCCCCGTGGCGCCGCATGGCAGCCCGCACATGGCGATCCACCTGCTGGGTTCCGTTCCCAACGCCTTGATCATGGAAACCTATCCCATGGTGGAAAGCAAATACAATCCCGCCCTGCCGCTATTTCCCGTAAAGGATGGCTATATCGAGATGCCAGAAACGCCAGGGCTGGGCATAGATCTGGATCCAGCGGATGTGAAAAAGTACAAGATTTAGAAAAGTGGAATTACCCTTGCGAAGGTCTCAGAAATTTGAATGGTAATTAGGTTTGTAAATTTGACATCCCCCCTGGCCCCCCTTCAAAGGGGGGAAATCGCTAAAAGTCCTCCTTTGAAGCGACCGAAGTAAGTGCCCTCCAGGGCAGGGGGGCATAATTAAATCAAACCGAGTGGCTTTTTTCAATTACCAGACCAATCGTTTTATTTTTTGCATGAAGTTTTGATCATTGAAATTTAGTAATTGAAATTTATTTGGAATTTGGCCATTTGTAATTTGGAATTTGCCCATCGGATGACAAACGCTATGATAAAATAAATTTGACTCAGGAATATCCATGAACAACCAACTCAATCGTCGAAATTTCCTTTCCGCTCTGGGATTAACGGCAGCAGGAACTTTTGCCATGGCAACGCCACTGGCTGCCATCAAGCCGCAGGATGATAAATTTAATCCGCTGCCAAAAGTATCCGATCTGAAAATTACGGATGTCAAGACATATAAGCTGGCAAGGGCGATCCTTATCAAGCTGGAGACTAACACGGATATTAACGGCTGGGGCGAAGCCAGTTCCAATAGCCGACCCGTGATCGAAGCGTTCATCCACGACAAATTGAAAAAAGTGGTGATCGGGCAGGATCCGTTCAATGTCGAGCCATTATGGGATCGACTGTTCTGGGGCGAGCACGACCTGGGGCCCGCAGGCGCCCTGCCGTATGCCATCGCTGGGTTGGATCTGGCGATGTGGGATATCAAAGGCAAGGTTTTGAACGTGCCTGTGTACCGATTGCTGGGAGGTTGTTATCGCAAAGAGATGCCCGCCTACTGTGGCATTCCCTTGAATGGCGGCAAGGTGTCGGTCGAGGAAGCGATCGAACGGGCCCAGAAGGTTGTGGCTTTGGGTTTTAAAGTCATCAAATTGCGGATGCAGATCAGAGAGTACAACCTGGACCCCATTCCTGATCCCACTATCCCATATTACACTGCCTTGCGAAAGGCGCTGCCCGATGAGGTGGAAATATTTGTCGATCCCAATGAGGGCTACACAGCGGCCAGGGCGATTCAGGTGGGCAAGGAACTGCAAAACATGGGCATGAAATATTATGAAAGCCCCTGCCCACTGGAAGACCATCGTGATCTTGCAGAAGTGGTGCGAGCGATGGATATTCCCGTGATGGCGGGCGAGAAATGCTACACCCGTTGGCAGATGCGGGACCTTATTCTCGAGGCCAATCCCGATATCATTCAGCCCGATGTGATCAAAGCGGGCGGGATTACCGAGGTGAAAAAGATCGCAGCACTCGGCCAAACGTTCTTCAAAGCCCTGGTGCTGCACAACACTAAACCGACTCTGGGTACGGCGGCGTCGCTCCATGTGATGGCATCGATTTCCAATGCTGGACCATTTCTGGAATTCGTGGAGCTGGATTCCTATCGTGAAGTGCTGAGCGTGTTTGACACTCAGATTGCATTCAAAGATGGCAAATTGCTGCTGCCCGAATTGCCTGGGCTGGGGTTGGTGATCAATGAAAAAAGGGTCGAGAAGCTGGCGAAATAAATTGCAGGTCAAATTGGCAATTTGTCCAATAAAATGTTTGGTCGCAGAAATGAAAGGTCTCAGAATTTGGAATCTTAAAAAGTAACGATATTAAAATCCTTGCGAAGGTTTAGAACCTTCGCAAGGGTGTTCTCGCTAAAGTGTAAGACAAATTGGCAATTTGTCCTAAAATGTTTGGTCACAGAACCGTCCGCCAATTGGTGGGACGGCCCGCCCTTTGGCAATTGGCGTCAACATAAGCGAATATTCAGGAAGGCGCTGTCATTCTGAGGAGCGAAGCGACGAAGAATCCCTTCAATAAGCGCACCTAATTTCGTTTAATCAAGAGATTCTTCGCTCTCCGCCAGTTGGCGGATCGCTCAGAATGACATTGTTCTCTTAAGTTGACGCCAATTGCCTACTGGTGGATTAAAAGGTCTCAGAAATTGAAATTTTCCCTGTAAAAGTTTAGAACCTTTTAATGAGAAGGTTAAATGAGAAAATCAATATCGCTTCTATGGCCATTTGTTCTTTCGATTCTACTGAATCTCATTCTGGGTGGGTCAGAATGTGGTTCCCGTTCGCTTGCCTGCTTTCGATTCGATGCGGGCGCTGAAAACAGCGCTGTGCAAAAGAGAACGATCCTTTTGACACCCGATATGATCTATGAACCCCGCAACGGTTTTGGCTGGCTGGCTCGACCCGATCGTGCCTTTGTTCGCAGCGGATTGGAGCGATCCCGATCTGAGTTTACTATCGATGGTGTGGTCGGGCAAGAAATCAGCTTCCGAGCCGATCTGACAGAGGGCAATTGGTGGCTGACGTTGTGGCTGGAAGCAGGCGTGGAAGACTCGAGCACCGTTTCCATTGCAATCAATGGAGAAAAAAGGAATTTGCATTGGCAAGCATTTGCGCCGCCTGCCGAGGGGCGAACTGAAATCCAGTATATCTATCGGCTGTTTCACGGCCATGTGGCTGTCCACGAGGATGGGCTGCAATTTCTTATGACCTGCCAGCGAGATTCGGTTCGGCTATTGGGTTTCACCCTCATGCCTGATCCGCTTCCTAACAAACCAATTCATCATCAGCTCATCGGCCGCTTCAAACAGGCGGGGCGCTATGGAGCAACCCTGTCGCTCGATAGCCTGCTCATTGATCTGAAAAAACTATCAGCCCAGCAGCCGAGGGATAATTTTATTATCTATTGGGTGGAACAAATCGAGCTGCTGAGTCTCGCTGAGCAATTGAAAAACATGATGGGCTGGAGCTGGGCCACACAGAAGACAGGCATGGGCATTTTCGATCGCTACCATCAGGCATTGATGCTGCTGGACGGATTGCTCGATCGACCCGATGCGGAAAAGTATTATTTCTACGAACGGGCGCTCTGGCTGCGGGGAACGCTGCTTTACTGGCTCGGCGAAGAACGTCATGGCCAAAATGAAATCAAAGGAGCACGGCGTGATTTGGCCGCCCTCTATCAGCGCTATCCCCATGACCCGCTGCTGGCCATGTACAATGGCAAAAAAATTGACCAGCCCGATCCGTGCGATCAGTTAGAGAAAACATCTGGAGCACCCCTATGGTCTCTCGCCCAGCGAGAAGCTCTGTGTCGTTTGCGCCATATTGCCCATTGGTGGGTAAAAGAACGGCAGGCCCCTAACGGCGAGCTCGGCGGAAAGTTGGACGACGACGTGGAATCGCTGCGCTGGTGGACACCATTGATTCTGGCTGGGGATACTATCGCTTTCAATGGCTGGCGCAAGCTGGCAGATGGCGTCTGGAACAGTCCCGATGTCTATCAGGGCTATTGCAGGCACGCCCGTGATGTGGAACATGCTTCGGAGTACATTGCTGATACCGCTCCCGATATGATCCTCTTCAGCGATGATCCGCTGTTCCTGGAGCGCTTGCAGCCATCGCTCCATTATTTTGATACGCTGTGGACGGCAATCACGCCAAAGGGGCATCGGTTTTTTCGGTCGACCTGGTTCAGCTCCCGAGAGGTGATAACCGATCCGCCCAGGAATCGGGACCACGAATACAACACCCGTGCTGTAAAAGCAATTCGCTATTTCGCCTGGAGGACACATGAACCTGAGGCTATTCAATTGCTTCACGAATGGTCACTGGCCTGGGTGAATGCTGCCATGCGCACGGATAAAGGCAAGCCCACTGGCATCATTCCCGCCTCGGTTCGATTCCCTGATGAGGCGCTGAACGCCGACGAGCCTACCTGGTATAAAGCCAACATGTTCTGGGATTATTATGACTGGGAAGCGCACAAGGGCAGCATGATGCTGGATCAACTGCTGTTCACCTACACACTGACCCAGGACACGACGCTGCTGACGCCGCTGTTCGCTTCATTGAATTTGATCTCCTCGCAAGAGGGTAGCCAGCATTCCAACGAAAAAAATGCGCCGAGGCCCCCTGGTTCGCCTGAATGGGCCGTCGCCAAGTTGCGTGACGACGAAACCTTCTGGAGCGTGGTTGGCCAATGGCGATTCATTTCGGGCGATACCCGCTACGATCATCTGATCCATCGCTATGGCTCCCCTTATCTGCGCTATCGTCTGACTGGGGATGAAAACCATCTGCTGGAAGGATTGCAAGTGTTGCTGGAGAGCGTTCGCTACAATGTGCCGCTCCTAACTTACGAGGTTTTGCACACCGATCGGGTGTATGTTCGTGGCGCCCATCATCTCAAAGCGATGCTCACGGGGGATGGCGTTACCGAAGGCATGTCGCCCTACTACGCTGTCTCCTGGGAAGGGACTGATGAAAATTTCACGGCACTGGTCACGGAGTCGGGAAAGGATCATCTCAGCGTGCAAATTTATTCGCATTCGAACGAGCAAGATGAAATTAACATGCGTCTGTGGCAGCTTGCGCCTGGGACGTACCAATTAACATATCGATCTGAGCAAGCTGCACATGAATCAAAATTTTTGATGAGAGAGAAGGGCCAGCGGATCGCATTGGTTTTGCCAGCAAGATCGTTGTTGGAAGTTCGGATATATTAAAAATCGTGGGTTTAAATAATATCCGAATAAGTATGTCAAAATCCGTTGGGTTATTTCAATCCGTTGGAAAAAAATTTCAGCCCACGAAAAACGCAGAATGACACGAAAGTTTAATATCAAAAAATAGTTTCCGTGCCCTTTCGTGTGTTCTGTGGGACAATTTTGGTAATCTAAAAATAAGATCATCCGTTGGGTTGTTTCTATCCGTTGGTGAAAAAATTTGAATAAAACTCAATTCCAAAATCTAAATTTATAAACCAAAAATCAAGCTTATCCGTTGGGTTGTTTTCCGCCAGTCGGCGGATTGGAAAAAAATATCATCACAAAATCTGATCCCTTAACTCCGCTATCTGACCAGCAAAGGACGAAGGACATGCTCTATCCGCAAATGAACCGATGCAGAACCGTAATCGACCTATCAGGATTCTGGGAAATCAAAGTTGATCCCGAGAACAGGGGCGAGCCAGAGCAATGGATGAACGGCTTCGAGCCAGATGCTCTCATCGCCGTTCCAGGCAGTTGGAACGAACAATTAGCCGAGCTGGGGCTGATGAATTACATCGGCAAAATCTGGTATCAAAAACAGTTTCAAATTCCCCAGGCATTGGCCAATCATCAGCTCTATATCCGATTTGGCTCGGCCGATCATCATGCCAGCGTCTGGCTCAACGGCGAGTTCCTCGGCGAGCATTTCGGCGGCTATCTGCCCTTTGAATTCGACATGTCCGCACATATCAAAAAGAATCAGCCGAATTTGCTGGTCGTCAGCGTCGATAACACTCTGACGCACGACACCATCCCCCAGGGCGTGACGGCCGAGGATTACCAGGCGTTTCATCGCCAGCGCTACCAGACTTTTCCACCGACTGTGTTCGATTTCTTTCCGTACGGAGGCATCCATCGGCCCGTGAAAATCATCGCCCTGCAGCCGCATCATATCGAGTATGTCAGGATACAAACGAATATCATTGGAAACAAGGGACTGATCAACTTTCAAGTGCAATTCAGCGGACAGGCTGAATCCACCCAACTAAAGATCACCATCTGGGATCGACAACGAAAATTGCTTGAAACGAATTATGGATTGCAAGAAAATCGGCTCGAAGGCGCCCTTGAAATTCCCGATTGCCAGTTCTGGAGTCACGAGCATCCGTTTCTGTATCGGATGCAATTGGAATTGTTTGAAAATGCCAAGCTGATCGATGAGTACGAGTTGGAGGTGGGGGTGCGGGAGATCGAGGTCACCGAGCAGGGATTGCTGATCAATGGCCAGCCTCTCTTTCTCAAGGGTTTTGGCAAGCATGAGGATTTTGCCGTGATCGGCAAGGGGCTGTTGCCGCCGCTGATCGTCAAGGATTTTCAACTAATGAAATGGATCGGCGCCAATTCGTTCCGCACCTCGCATTATCCTTATGCCGAGGAAATCTTGCAAATGGCCGATCGGCTGGGATTCTATGTGATCGCCGAAACGCCTGCGGTGAGCCTAAATTTCAGCTTTGCTAACCAGAAAACCCTGGACAGCCACCGTCGGGCGCTCATCGAGCTGATTCAACGGGATCAGAACCACCCCAGTGTGATCGCCTGGAGCCTGGCCAATGAGCCAGGCATCTGGGGAGAACCTGAAGCTAATGCGGAACAGGCTGACCAGTATTGGGCGGAGCTGTTCGCCCTGGCTAAAAAGTTGGATCCAACTCGACCGCTCACCCTGCCTACGTTTCCCAGGTGGAAGGATAAAGATGTGGTCTATAAGTACTGCGATTTTGTGTCGATCAATCGCTACTGGGGCTGGTACGAAATCCCAGGCGAGATCGATCGGGCAGGCGAGGTGCTGCGAGAGGAATTGATCCAATTGTTCGAACGATACCACAAGCCAATCCTGGTGAGCGAATTCGGTGCCGATACGGTGGAAGGCCTGCACGCCACCTATCCGCAACTGTTCACCGAGGAGTATCAGACAGACCTGATCCAGAAATATTTCGACATCATCGAATCGCTGCCGTTTGCCATTGGTGAGCACATCTGGAACTTTGCTGATTTCCGAACGGCGCAGCATTTCCGCAGGGTCGTTTTGAACAAAAAGGGAGTTTTCAACCGCCAGCGAGAACCGAAGGCGGCGGCGTTTTTTATTCGAGAACATTGGAATCGGAAGTAAATTTTCAATCCTAATGATACCTAGACAGATTATTAAAAGTCATCAGCGAATACAGCGTCATTTCGAGCGAAGCGAGAAATCTGATCAAGGCATAATATTTTCGTCATCTACAGATTCTTCACTTCGCTTCCAGACTGTGGGATTAGCTTAATTCATTCTTGCGAAAGTCATTCCGAGCGCAGCGAGGAATCTGATTAACACATAATGTTTTTGGTACATACAAAATCCTCACTCCTCCGATAAGTGGCGGATTCGTTCGGAATGACACGACTCAGATTAATCTGGCAAAGTAGTACTGATCAGTGTCAGACTGAAAACCAGCAAAATTTGTCATTCCGAGCGGAGCAAAACGGAGTCGAGGAATCTAATTGTTCCAATAAATTAGAGGTTGATCAGATTCCTCACTTCGTTCGGAATGACAAACCCAGGGCTTTTGGTCAAAAAATAAATAATGAATACCAAATAAAATTCAATTTCCAAAATTTCAAATTCCTAACAAGTCGCCTGCACATCTGCTGTTGGAATTTGTGATTTGGAATTTGTTTGGAATTTGGCTATTGGAGCTTGGAATTTAATTGTCATTTGAATTTTGTCTTTTGGAATTTAAAAATCATGACCACATTTTTTGGAATCTCTCTCCTCGATCTGATCGTCCTCGCATCATACTTTATTCTGATCACCTATCTGGGCGTCTGGACGCATAAGAAGATCAAATCTTCGGGCGATTTTTTTATGGGCAATCGCCGTTTCGGAAAAATCATGATGATCGCCCAGGCGTTCGGCGTGGGCACGCACACGGATCAGCCCGTATCTGTCGCTGGCGCCTCCTATACCACGGGACTGGCAGGCATCTGGTATCAATGGGTCTGGATGTTCTCCACGCCGTTCTATTGGATCGTGGCCCCAATCTATCGGCGGCTGCGCTACGTGACTATGGCGGATTTCTTTCAGGAACGCTATGGCAATACGCTAGCCGTGCTGTACACCATTATCGGCGTCACCTATTTTTGCATGGACATCGGCATCATGCTGAAAGGCACGGGCATTACGGTGGAAGGCCTCACGGGCGGCGTCATGTCCGAGAGCACCATTATTTTGATCGCCACAGCGCTGTTTGTGATTTACGGATTGGCGGGCGGACTGATCGCTGCGGTGGTCACCGATTTGATCCAGGGATTTTTGATCCTGGTGCTCTCGTTCATGCTCATCCCGTTTGCCATTCACAAGGCGGGTGGGCTTAGCGCTATTCATCAGGGGCTGCCCGAACACATGTTCAGCCTGGTGGCGCCTCATGAGGTGACTTTATTCTTCATCATCGCAATCGTGATCAATGGGTTGATCGGCATTGTGGTTCAGCCGCATCACATGGCCGTGGGCGGATCAGGCAAGACCGAGATCGCCTGCCGCACGGGCTGGACCTACGGCAATTTTTTAAAGCGCTTCGCCACCATGGGCTGGGCGTTCGTCGGCGTGTTTGCGGCATTTTTGTTCCCAGGATTGGGCTTCCATGAACGAGAGCTGGCCTTCGGGATCGCTGCTAAAAATCTCCTGCCCGTGGGACTGGTCGGCCTGATGGTCGCCGCCCTCATTGCCGCCGTCATGTCCACCTGCGATTCATTTATGGTTCACGCTTCGGCGTTGTTCACTCGAAATATTTATTTGAAATATATCAATCCCCAGGCATCGGATCGGGCGCTGTTGAAAACCGCTCGGCTCTCGTCGGGCGTGATCGTGCTGGGCGGGCTGCTATTCGCCTATATTTTTCCCAGCGTGGTTCATGGCTTAATGGAGGTGTGGAAGGTAACCGCCTATCTCGGCATCGCCTTCTGGGCGGGGGTGATCTGGAAAAAGGCCAATCGCTATGGCGCCCTTGCCAGCGCCCTGTCCATGGCGGCAATTGCCATTTACACGGGCAATTATCTGAAATGGCCGTTGCAATATCAGATCGCCCTGTATGTTCCCGTGGGCATCGTTGTTATGATCGTGGTCAGCCATTTCACCCGATCCGAACCCGAAGAACAG
Organism: candidate division KSB1 bacterium; assembly: GCA_034506395.1. NCBI lineage: Bacteria > Pseudomonadati > Candidatus Zhuqueibacterota bacterium. The sequence goes on from JAPDPQ010000020.1 coordinate 49,761, forward strand.
TTGCATAACTTTTATACGCTGCTGGATACACCCGTGGGCAAAGAGCAGCGGCTCAAAGATCAGCATATCGAAATCATGCTGGAGGGCGAGTCCCAGGTTCCTCCTCCGAAGAAGATCAAAGAAAAATTGGTGGAAAAATTCCTTGCCAGAAGCGACGTGGAAGATGGGCTACTGGTGGTTGATCTGCTGTCGCTGCCGAAAAAATTTTCCTGGGCTCGCTATCGAGTCGATATCATCGGATTTCTGGTGGCGTGCGTGATTGTGGCGTTGCTGATTGGGCTGGCGATGGTTTTGGCGAGGGTGGGGGCGTGAGATGGCAGATGGCAAACGGCAGATGGAAGACGTGAGACGGCAGGCGTGATATGTGAGACGGCAGATGTGAAACGAGATATGGCAGATGCAAAAAGGCAGAGATGAAGCGTGAGGTGGCAGATTGGAGAATGATGAAATAATGAAATCAAATTCAATAGGAGGGAACTGACATGTTAAACTTAGGACATAAAAAGCTGGATGTCTGGAAGAAGTGCATTGAGTTCATCACTAATCTAGTGCTATTTATTCAGATTAGCAAATTAGCTACTTTGGAAGCTGCTGACATCCCCCCTGTCCCCCCTTCAAAGGGGGGAACGAAAGAAAGTCCCCCTTTGAAGGGGGATTTAGGGGGATGTTGGATTGAAATCTGACTAATTAGTACTATAAAATGCTCGATAGGTATCCCAAGTCTAAACTGTATGGGTTGACGTCGCAGATCAGGCGGGCGGCGGTTTTAGTGGCGTCGAATATCGCAGAAGGTGCTTCACGAAGCTCGGCAGTTGAACGGAAACGATTTTATGAAATTGCTCGATCGTCTCTCGTTGAAATCGATACGCAGTTGGAAATTTCGTTAAATTTGAAATATTGCAATGAAGAGGAACTCAAGCCAATCAGTGATCAAATGAATCACATTTTTGCCATGCTATCAAGAATGATCAGCCAAACTAAATAAAGAAAACTGAAATGGAAAAATCTAATCCAAAAAATCATTTTAATTTTAGCAAAATTTCTTCATCTCTCCAGTTTGCCAACTCGCATCGGCCTTTTGCCATTTACCTTTTGCCGTCTCACGTCTGCCATCTGCCATCTCACATCTGCCATTTGCAACGGAGCCAAAATGACCAATTCTAAAAAATCGTTCTGGAAAACGCTCTCTCTTTTTTTCGCCTCGATTGCGCCTGGGATTTTTTTAGTCGGCTATAATATTGGTACGGGGAGCGTTACCACGGCGGCTTCCACAGGCGCCAATTATGGGATGACCTATGTCTGGCCCCTGCTGTTGTCCTGCGTGTTCACTTACATTTTGATCGTCGCCTTTGGGCGGTTCACGGTGGTCACGGGCGAGACGGCGCTGTTCAGCTTCAAAAAGCATTTCGGGCTGGGAATGGCGATTTTCGTGCTGCTCTCCGTGGTGATCAGTGAATGGGTGGCCTTTATGGGCGTGATGAGCGTGGTATGCGAGGTGGTCAAAGAATGGTCACGCCCGCTGACGCCATCGGGCAACGGCATCAATATGATTGTTCTGAGCATCGTTTTCGGCGGGTTGATCTACTATTTTTTCTGGAACGGCACACATCGATTTTTTGAAAAAATCCTGACCATTTTTGTCGCCATCATGGGGATCAGCTTCATCGCCACCATGTTCATGGTGATCCCAGAGCCGATGCAGGTGATCAAGGGATTGGTTCCCAGGATTCCCAGCGAGGCCAATGCAGCGCTGCTGATTGCGGGCATGGCAGGGACGACCATGGGCGGCGTGCTCTATCTGGTCCGCTCGATTCTGGTGCAAGAGAGGGGCTGGAAAATTGGCGATCTCAAAGAGGAGAAGCGGGATGCGTTTATTTCTTCAGCTATGATGTTCATTTTGAGCGCCGCAATTATGGCCTGCGCAGCGGGCACGCTCTATCCCTTGGGCTTGAAGGTGGACAATGCCATCGACATGGTGCGACTGCTGGAGCCTTTGGCAGGCCGATTTGCCATTTCGATTTTTGTGGCGGGGATTGTCAGCGCAGGATTATCATCGATGTTTCCGCACTTGCTGCTGGCGCCCTGGTTTCTGGCTGAAATTACCGAACAGCCCAGGGATATGAAAAAATATTACAATCGACTGATCGCCCTTTTCACGGTTAGCCTGGGATTAGTCGTACCCATTTTCGGTGGTCGCCCCGTTTTGGTGATGATCGTCTCCCAGGTACTCTGTGCCGTCGCAACGCCCGTGATCATTTTGCTGATGCTGCTGCTTCAGAATAAAAAAGAAGTCATGGGCGAATATCAAGCAAAGCTCGGTTTTAATTTGATCATGATTTTTATTTTTCTCTTCACGATTTTTATGGCGGTTATTGGGATTATCGGAATTGCAGAACTGTAGGACAGGTTTCCAACCTGTTTTGCTAACTTGTAGGACAGGTTGCCAACCTGTCCTACAAGAGCTAGAGATTTTATTTTTTGGACTCAGAATTGAAAGGTCTCAGAAATAGAACCAAAATGATTTTGAATAATTTCGATTAGGATTGAATGAGATAGATGATGGAGTTAGGGAGCAATAGAGTTGAGATGCACCTCCGAAGGTTTGCAATTTTCGAAATGATATGATTTCAACTGATTCCATCGCTCAGAGCGATGGAATCAGTCTATTAGAACTGTAGGACAGGTTGCTAACCTGTCCTACAAGAGCTAATGATTTTTAGTGATTTCGATTTTAATTAGGCCACCCTTTCAAAGTTTGAAAACTTTTGAAAGGGTTTGGGATAAGAAATTTGGAAAAAAGAAAATGGATTTTTCAATTCAAAAGAGAAAATCTTTAAGCTTATGGCTGAGCATTTTGCTTTTCACTTCTGGGGCATCGCACGTCCATTCATTTTCACAGGTCTCAGACAAAACTGGCATTTTCAACATTCGGGATTTCGGCGCAGCGGGTGATGGCGTTCGGCTGGATACCAGAGCCATTCAGGCCGCCATTGATGACTGCGCAAAGACTGGCGGCACGGTGATTGTTCCCCCTGGGCAATATTTATCGGGAACGATCTTTCTGAGAAGCAACGTCACATTGCAGTTTATGGCAGGTGCCACGTTATTGGGCAGCACCGACATTAGCGATTATCCCGCCACAACGCCAGACTACCGATTTTATGGCGACGAGTTCTCCAAATTCAGCCTGATCTATGGCGAAAATCTGGATCAGATCGCCCTGATTGGAGAGGGCACGATAGACGGACAGGGCGGCGCTTTCAAAGTGACCACCAAGAAGAAGCCTGATCGTTATTTTAACCGTCCCTACGTCATCTGGCTGGTGAACTGCCGCAACGTGCGGGTGGAAAACCTCACGCTCCGCAATTCCGCCCGTTGGATGCAGCACTACCTGGCTTGCGACAATTTAACCATTCGAGGGATTCATGTTTATAATCATTGCAATCAAAATAACGACATGATCGACATCGACGGCTGCCACAATGTGGTGATCTCCGATTGCATCGGCGATAGCGATGATGATGCCATCACCTTGAAAAGCACTTCTGGCCGAGCCTGCGAAAACATCGCCATTACCAATTGCGTGGTGAGCAGCCACTGCAACGCCATCAAGCTGGGCACGGAGTCGCACGGCGGATTTAAAAATATCACCATTTCAAATTGCGTGGTCAAGCCATCGCAGGATCACGATCCGATTTTCGGATTTGAAAGGGGCATTGGCGGCATTGTGCTGACCATGGTGGATGGCGGCATGCTGGATGGCGTGCTGATCCAAAACATTCGCATCGACGGGCCCAAAGTGCCGATCTTTCTTCGCTTGGGCGATCGGGGGCGAGTCTATCGGGAGGACCTGCCTCGTCCTGCCATCGGCATCTTTCGAAATGTCCAGATCAGCCACGTCATTGCAAACGCAGCGGATAGCATTGGCTGTTCGATTACGGGCTTGCCCGATCACCCCATCGAAAATATTGGGCTGAGCCATATCCAGATTACTTTTAAGGGCGGCGGCCAGCCCCAGGATGCCTTCAAACATGTGCCTGAGCTGCCCGATCATTATCCCGAGAGCACCATGTTCGGCCAGCTGCCCGCTTATGGTTTTTACATCCGCCATGCGAAAGATATTCGATTAAATGAAATTGATTTGAGAGTTGAAACCGCAGATCATCGCCCAGCACTGGTCGGCGATGATGTGCAAGGAATGGATGTCACAGGATTTCGAGCCGCAGGAACGATGGTGCAGTGGGCGCTGATTACGCTGAGAAATACTCAGGATGTCATGATTTGCGGATCGAGACCCATCGATGATGTTCGACTATTTCTTTCTGTGCATGGAGAAAATTCGAGCGATATAATTTTATCTGGGAATGATTTTCATCGCTGCAAGAACATTTTTAAGGTTGGTGATGGGGCGAAGAAATCGGATGTTAAAATAAGATGATATTTTGAAAATAACAGTTTTTTTCCAACGGATAGAAACAACCCAACGGATGATTTTGATTTTAGATTGACGATTTTGGATTTTAGAAATGAGATTTCAGAATGGATTTTGATATGGATTTTTTTCACCAACGGATAGAAACAACCCAACGGATCTTATTTTTAGCTTCTTATCCGTTGAGTTGTTTTCCGCCAACTGGCGGATTGGAGGACCGAAGATAGGTGTGCTGATCATGACTCGTTCAATCACAATTAATCTATTCATTCTCATCAGTTTTAATTTGCCTGGATTTTCATCCTCAATCCCAATTTCCCAATTACCTAATTACCCAATCACCCATTTACCCAATCGCCCACTCACCCAATCTCTCAAATTAATCCCTCAGCCCAGAGAAATTCAAATCGAAATGAGCAATTTCCAATTCGACTCATCGCTCACCATCAGCATCGGCGATCCGATCCATCAATTTGCCGCCGAGCAGCTTCAGGCAGAAATCAGGGAACAGTTTAATCTTAAAATTCCCATCGACCGAAAACCAGCTCGGAAATCAATATTACTGGGAATTCCTAGTTCCGATAAAATTATAAAGCAGGCGCTACAAAAAGCGGGGCTGAAATGCAATGCCCGACTTGGCCCAGAAGGCTATGTTTTGGCTATTTCACCATCGCAAATCATCATCGCTGCCAATACCCAGACGGGCGTGTTCTACGGGGTTCAAACATTAAAGCAGATCATCCGAGATCATGATCAAAATGCGATTCCATGTATGAAAATCAGGGATTATCCGATGCTCAACATTCGGGGGGTGCTGGACGACATCAGCCGTGGCCCGCTGCCCACGATGGATTATTTCAAATCCTGCATCCGTCGCTTTGCCGAGTTGAAAATCAATACACTGACCTACTACACCGAGCATGTGATTCGCACCCAGAGCCATCCTGAATTCGCCCCGCCCGAGGCGCTGACCCTGGAAGAAATCCAGGAATTATCCTATTATGCCCGAAAATATCATATCGATCTGGTGGGCTGCTTCCAATCGTTCGGCCACTTTGAGAAGATTCTGGAGCATCCCCGCTACGAACCTTTGGGAGAGATGAACTCCCTGCTTTCGCCTGCCATGCCTGAAAGTTATAAGCTGTTATCGGATATTTATCGGGAATTGGCGCAGGCTTATCCGTCGAAAGAATTTTTAGTGTTGTGCGATGAGGTCTGGGCATTGGGCAAGGGCGCCAGTGAATCCATGGTGAAGGAACTGGGCTTCGCCACAGTCTATTCGAATCATATCAATTGGATTCGAGACGAGTTGGCGAGGCATAATAAGCGCATCTGGGTCGCTGCCGATGTGGCGTTGGAGCATCGGGAGATTCTGTCCCAACTCAAACAGGACATCGTGCTGCTGCCATGGAATTACAGCGGCCGCAGCTCGTTCGAGGACATGATCCTGCCGATCAAAGGGAGTGGTTTCGATTTCATCGTGACCACGGGCGTCTCCTGCTCCCGCAAGCTGTTTCCCGATTTTGCCACTACCAAAGTCAATATCAAAGATTTTGTTCGGGATGGGATTCGGCATGGGGCGCTGGGCGTATTGAACACCAACTGGGATGATTTCGGCGGCAATTTTTTCTCGAACAATTGGTATGGTATCGCCTACGGCGCCGATCAGGGCTGGAACTCTGAAAATGCTGCGACCGAAAATTTTGATGCCCGATTTGCGGCAGCTTTTTATGGGGATCGCTCGGGCAAGATTTCCGAGGCAATTTTGAAATTGAGTTCGCTGGTCGAATTTCCCGCTGTCCAAAATCTGGAAAACACCCTTTTCTGGCAGCGTTTGATTCCCGAGGATGGCATTCGAGCGCAGCTTTCGCTTGAGCAGTGGGATGAAATCGAGCAACGAACTCGGGCGGCTATTAACTTGCTGGACGAAGCCCAGGTCAATCGCTATCAGGAAGATGTGGATTATATTCGCTATGCCTGCCAACAGGTGATATTCATGGCTGATCTTCGAGCGAACCTCCTTGTGGCGGCTGATCATTATCGTCGAGCCTGCCTGAGCCAGCCTCATTGGCAGGAAGCAGAAACGCATTTGATCAACGCCATCGAGATCATAGCCGATCTAAAGCAGCGATGGGATGCACTGGCTGATCAATATCAGGTGCTCTGGGGGCGGGAAAATCGGGCGTACGGGCTGGATGTCTATTGGCGAAAATTTCGTCGGATAACGAATGACCTCAGCGATGTGTTGGAACGGTTGGGTCAGGCGAAAGCATATTTGGCCAAGGGGTTTTATCTTCCTTCGCCCTTGCAGGTGCGGCTGGAAATTCGGGAACTGAAGGAAAAATTTTTCCTGACCTGGCTGATCTGTGGCAGTTTTCCAAATCCAAAGAAGGATAATGATCTCCCGTCGCATGCACCGAACAACTGCATCGGATTCGAGACCGACTATCTGCAAGAGATCGGCGGCGAAAAGGGTGCTCATCCCCAGTTGGGCGATCGGGTGAAGCGGCCCGATGGCTCGGAAGTCGAGTGGAAGCTTTATACGTCAACCCTGGGCGCCGAAGTTGATCTGCTCGGACTGTTTGATCAAGATTCAAGGGTTGTGGCGTATGCGTTTTGCACCATCAAATCGCCCGATGATCAACAGGTGCTGGCAGCGCTGGGCAGCAACGATGGCATCAAGGTATTTTTGAATGGCGAGCAAATCTTTGAGCGCCACGAGCTGCGGTTCGTGAAGATCGATGAGGATCGAGTGGCCTTGCCACTGAAGAAAGGATTGAATCGCTTGCTGTTAAAGATCGATCAAGGACGAGGGAAGTGGGGATTTTGTTTTAGAGTTGTGGATCGAAATTTTGTGAGTGAAGGTCATTGTTATCATCTGAAATAAATTTCTATCGGCGGGAAAATTTCAAATAATAAAATTTAAAAAACAAACAATATTCAATCCTAAATTTCCAATGGCACAATTCAATTGGAATTTAAAAATTGAATTTTGAAATTCATTTGAGATTTGGATTTTGTTTTTTGGGGATTTTAAAAATAACCTTGTAAAATTAAAGGCTCTCTTTCAAAATTACCTTGTATTTTTAAAGGCAAATGATTATATTTACCTTGAATTTTTAAAGGCAAGGTGAAAATACGAGGAGAGATTGAAAATGGAGCGATTCATCACCAAAAAACTGGTTGAGTGGAAAAATAAAAAACATCGAAAACCAATAATTCTGCGGGGCGCTCGACAGGTTGGAAAAACCTGGGTGGTTAAGGATTTCGGAAAAAATCATTTTGAGGGGAAGGTGCATTATGTCGATCTGGAGCTGCACCCAGAGTGGCATTCTATCTTCGAATTGAATTTGGTGTCCAGTCGAATTATCTCAGAGTTAGAAATTTTATTAAACACTCGGATTGAAGTCGGAAAGGATTTGCTATTTTTTGATGAGATTCAGAGTTGTCCCCGTGCTTTGATGGCTTTGCGGTACTTTTATGAGGATTATCCAGAGCTTCATGTCATTGCGGCTGGCTCCTTGCTTGAGTTCGCTATGAAGGACATATCCTTTCCTGTCGGTAGAGTTCAATTTTTAAATCTGCATCCGATGAGTTTTGCTGAATTTTTAATGGCCACTGGAAAAGATCGTGTAGCTGAATTAATTCTTTCGCCTCCGCAGAAGCAGTCGGAGACGATCCACAATATGCTAATTGAAGAGTTAAAAAAATACTTTTTTGTCGGTGGGATGCCTGAGTGTGTCCAGGATTTCGCAGAGTCGGGACGGATGCGAGGGGCTTTTGAAATTCAATCCAATCTAATCAATACGTTTCGATCAGATTTTTCTAAATATGCGCCATATTCTGATAAGCGATGCTTGAATGCCGTATTGAGTTCGGTTGCTCAAAGTGTAGGTCAGCAGATAAAATATGCCCGTCTGGCTGATGAATTTGGCAATCCGACCATCAAAAAGGCGGTTGATCTCCTTTCAATGGCGCAAATAATTCATAAAGTTCCTATTGCCAGTCCCGCAGGATTACCACTGGGGGCATCGGCTTCATATAGAAAGTTTAAAGCCATTATGGTCGACATCGGCTTGATGAACTCATTGAGCGGCCTAAATGTCGAGGTGGAGTATCAGAAATCCGATTTGCTGTCCATTTATCAGGGGGCGATGGCCGAGCAGTTTGTGGGGCAGGAATTGTTAGCCGCAGGCCAGCCAGAATTGTTCTATTGGTCCCGAGAAGCCAAAAGCAGCACAGCGGAAGTCGATTTCTTGATCAACCGAGCAGGGACAATTACCCCGATCGAAGTGAAAAGCGGGCCATCAGGGCGGCTGCGAAGTTTACATCTGCTGTTGGATGAGTACCCCAATGTCCCAATGGGCTATGTGCTTTCGACCCAGAATTATGAGGAGTTGCCTGATCAAAAGCTCGTCTTTCTGCCGCTCTATTATGCGTATCAGATGGGGATGGTGGATTAAATTGCAAGCTTTAATTATTTTTTTCAATCCGCCAGTTGGCGGAAAACGACCCAACAGATGAAATTCCAAATGACAAAAAGCAAATTCCAAACAAATCTCAATAACAAAATTTCGAAATACAAATTATCGATTTGTCCCCAGGATTTACTCTTCTCTGGAATTGGTACATTTGGGATTTGAATTGATCACGCCATTCCCAAATTTCCAATGGCATCGTTCAATTGGAATTTAGAAATTGAATTTTGAAATTTATTTGAGATTTGGATTTTGCTTTTTGGGAATTTCAAGATATGCCTTGTAAAATTAAAATCCAATTTTGAAATTAACCTTGTATTTTTAAAGTTGGCCTTTCAGATTTACCTTGTATTTTTAAAACCCATCGTGGAGCGTTTCATTATGAACCGAGTTTCCAAACTTTTCTCTGTTTTCCCAATCGTTTTCATATTCATTTTTCAATCCGCATTGGCTCAGAACGAAACCGATCTCAAAAATCGCATCCTCCAGGCCATCAGCGACGGGGCAAATTACGCCTGCGACGTGCTGCTGGATGAAAACGGCAAGTCCCGCTGCGATTACAATTGGCTTGACGGCACCTGGCACGATTATGAACCGCCCTGGCATACGGGGCAATTGATCTACGGCTTGCTGGAGGCGTATCAGGTCACCAGGAATTCAAAATTTCTGGCGGCAGCGAGACGGGCTGGTGATTGGTGGATCGGGCTGGAAATTAAAGATCATCCGAAATTAAAGGGCATGGTGCGGGCGGTTCATGGCGATGGGATCGATTTTATCGTTTTCGCCACGGTCTCGGACGGGACTGCGGGACTGTTCAAATTGTATGAGGTCACAGGCGATCGAAAATATGCCGAGGTGCCAACCAGGGCAGGGGAATGGATGCTGCAAAATATGTACGTTCGGGATAAAGGCGTGTTTTATGACAGCATCGAGCCGATCACGGGCGAGGTAATGAAGGAAAATAGCCCATTCTGGCCCGAAAAAAAGCAGCAACAATTATATGATGTGGCTCGGCCGAATAATGAGGGTTCGTTGTTCAAAGACATGTATGAATTCACCCAGAATGAAAAATATCGACAGGTGTTTATCGAGCTGTGCGAAAGCCTGGTGGAAAAACAGGGCGAAGAGGGGCTGTGGATGGACTTCATGCCGAATCATAAAGAGGATGGCTCATTCCATCCTCGCTTCAATTTGTGGTATGCCGAATCGCTGCTGGATGGCTACGATCTCACAGGCGACAAACGCTATATCGAGGCAGCGAAAAAGACGGCTCAGTTCTACACCAAATTTCAAAAAGAGGATGGGACGATTTATTATCAAAATTATTTGAACGGCAAAAGTAACCAGAATTCGCCCTGCGGCTCAGCCGTGTCGTTTGCAGGGATCATCTGGCTGCGATTGATTCAGTATGGTGTTGGTGATGAGTTCAAAACGAATGTAGAGCGCTCGCTGAAGTGGGTGCTCAACAATCGCTTTGCCGCCGATCATCCCGATAAAAACCTGGCAGGGGGATTTTTCGAACTGCGCACCCGCAGCAAGGATGGCAAAATGTGGCTCACGGTTCGGGATATTGCCACGGCGTTTGGGCTGCGGTTTTTGTGCGACTGTTATCGATGGCTGGGTGAGACAAAATAAAATTTCCCCACGGATGATAAAACAGCCGCTGATGTTTTTACTTAGAAAGGAATCTGTGGTTGATTTAGTTTCGGCGGGGAAATGAAATAAGCCTTGATAGGGCTGATGGCTTTTGGTCATGTTTCCCCACGGATGATAAAACAATCGCTGATGTTATTACATTGGAGGGAATCTGTGATTGTTTTAGTTTCAGTGGGGAAATGGAAAAAAGCTTTGACAGGGTTGATGGCTTTTGGTCATGTTTCCCCACGGATGATAGAACAGCCGCTGATGTTTTTTCGAGTGTGAAATCTGTGGTAGTTCTATCATCAGCGGGAAATATAAAAGTAATCTCAATCAATTTGAATTAATTTTGCTTGCATCGATTAAAAATCCTTGCGATCGTCGATAACCTTCCCAAGGGCATATCAAAAAAATATCTGTAGTTGTTTTATTATCTGTGGAGAAAGGAAGGCAATAATGAGACGATTAAAGCAGATATTTCTTTTCTTCATCATTTTGCGGACTCTCAAATTTAGCTTACTACTGGCGCAATCACCGCTCGAAGTCGCCAAAAAGGTCGCCGATAAGGTGATGCGGGAATCCAGCTTTGAATTTGAATTGGTGCCCCAGGCGACGGTGCTGGGGATGCAGGTGATGGATTTCCAGCAGCAATTCGGCGAAGGGGTAATTGGGATCGGCTATGCCCTGAGCTTTATTTTGAGTGAAAAGGATAGCTCGGTGCTATTTGGCTTCAGTTGTGGCAATCCCGTTAAAATCTGGCTCAATGAGCAATTGATTTTTTCGCAGCGAAAGAGACCGCTGGTGGTTCCCAGAGAAATTGCCTACAACCGCTTTATTTTTCAGGATACGCTTCAATTCAAATTAAAAAAGGGGGCAAATAAAATTTTGATCAAAACAGTGAGAAAGAGCAAGCCCTGGATTTTTTTCCTACGGGCTATTCAGTTCAATGGGGATGAAAATACAGCAGTGAAATTTTCGCTCGATCCCATTGCTCCGAAAATGGATCGCTCCAATTGGCTCTGCCTGGGAATTTTGCCAGGAGACGATCTGGATAATCCTCTGCCACCCGAGTCAGAATTCAAAAATTATTATTGGCATGAGGGACAACTTTTTTGTTGGTCGCTTCCCCGTGCGAATACGTTGCTTGAGTTAAAAATTAACCCAACCAATACCTTCAAGCGAGAGTCTTATCTGGATTGGCACTATGCCAATGGCGCCATGATGCTGGGCCTTCTGGCGCTGGGCGATGCCACTGGCGAGAAAAAATACCTTGATTTTGTCCAGAAATATGTTGATTTTATCCTTGCGCATCAGGACTATTTTCGCTGGCAATATGAGCATTATCATGCTTATCGGGGCAGCTATCATCGTCTGTTTCGGCGTAGCATGCTGGACGATGCAGGAGCGCCAGCCCTGCCATTCCTTGAGTTATTTGATCGAACAAGAAATCCTGACTATTGGCGTGTGATCGAGCCGCTGGCGAATTATGTGCTGAACGAACAAGTTCGCTTAACGAATGGCACGTTTTGTCGTTCCGAGCCAGTGGCGTTAACGGTCTGGGCCGATGATCTGTTCATGAGCGTTCCGTTTCTGTTGCGAATGGGAAAAATCACAGGCCAGAGAGCTTATTTCGATGACGCCGCTCGCCAGATCGTCAATTTTTCGAAACTGCTATTCGATGAGCAAAAGCAGCTATTTTATCACGGCTGGTTCAGTGAGACGAAGCGAAATTCTATCGCCTGCTGGGGTCGAGCCAACGGCTGGGCGATCTGGGCGACGAGCGAAGCACTGCTCTTTTTGCCAAAGGATCATCCCCACTATCGAAAGATTCTTGATATTTATCGAAGGCATATCAAGGGATTGGCCAAAGTTCAGGACAAGAGTGGGATGTGGCATCAGGTGCTGGATCATCCAGAATCGTACGAGGAGAGCTCTTGCACGGCGATGTTTGTGTTGGGGATTGCCAGGGGAATTCACCAAGGCTGGCTCGACAAGAAGTACCAAGCTGCTGCGCTCAAGGGTTGGCAGGCGCTCTGCCAAAAAATTGCTGCGGATGGCACAGTACATGGTATCTGTCGGGGCACTGAGATCGGAAATGATCTGGCGTTCTATTTCAACCGAGCCACGTTCGATCATGATCCCAGGGGATTGGGGGCAGTGATCGTGGCAGCGGTGGAAATGGCAAGGATGATGCAATTAAAATGAGGGATGGGATTTATTTTCGAAAAATATTTTTTCCGACGGATAGAAACAACCCAACGGATTTTAATTCCCCACGGATGGTAGAACAACCGCTGATGTTTTATTAAAGAAATATCCGTGGCTGTTCTATCATCAGCGGGGAAAATTAAAAAGGGCTTTCTTGTGAAGGGTGAGAAGCCTGGCAAGAAATTGCCCACGGATGGTAGAACAACCGCTGATGTTTTATTAAAGAAATATCTGTGGCTGTTCTATCATCAGCGGGGAAAATTGAAAAGGGCTTTCTTGTGAAAGGTGAGAAGCCTGGCAAGAATTTGCCCACGGATGGTAGAACAACCGCTGATGTTTTATTAAAGAAATATCTGTGGTTGTTCTATCATCAGCGGGGAAATAGATTCTAAAATCCAAAATCGTTTTCATCCGTTGGGTTGTTTTTATCCGTTGGAGAAAAAATCATCCAATCCAAAAGACAATTCCGAGGAAATTCTTGATCCAAAAATCCCTCAACATCGTGACACTATTGTTGCTCGTCAATTTTCTATCGAATCTCTATTGCGAGGATAAACATTTGAAGCGCATCGAAGGTCTGTTCTATCTCGACGCTGCGCCCATTGTGATCGAAATTGATGACGGGATAATTAGTCGCATCCTTCGGCCTGATAAATTGTCGGATAACTCAGCCGCCCAAATTTTCATCGCACCAGGTTTTATTGATAATCAGGTGAATGGCTATCTGGGCGTGGATTTTTCGGTGCCTGGTTTGACCGTCGAGGATGTGCGTCGGGCGACCCAGGCGCTCTGGAAGGTCGGGGTGACCACCTATTTGCCGACGCTTGTTACGAGTCCCCCAGAGCGGCTGAGCGAAAATTTGGCGGTCTTGGCGCAGGCGGCTCATGAACCAGATATTGCGCTCTCGGTGCCTGGCTTTCATCTGGAGGGGCCATTCATCTCGCCCGAGGATGGCTATCGTGGGGCGCACAACAAAGCCTGGGTGCGGCCGCCCAATTGGGAGGAATTTTTAAAACTAAATCAGGCGGCTAAGAATAAAATAATTCAAGTGACGCTGGCGCCAGAATTGGATGGGGCGATGGAGTTCATTCAGAACTGCACCGCTCAGGGCATTGTGGTGGGGCTCGGTCATCACCATGCCTCGGCGGAGCAAATCAAACGGGCTACCGATCTGGGTGCGGCGATCTCGGTACATCTGGGCAATGGTTGCGCCAATTTCATCCATCGCCATGACAATCCCCTCTGGCCGCAACTGGCAGAGGATCGGCTCTGGGCCAGTATCATTGTGGACGGCTTCCATCTGCGGGCTGAGGAGGTAAAGACCTTTTTCCGTGCCAAAGGCGTGGAGCGGCTGATCTTGACATCGGATATGACGAAGCTGGCGGGCCTCCCTCCTGGCGAATATGTGTGGAACGAAATGACGGTGGTGATGACGCCCGAGGGCATGATCCAGTACCCCGCCCAGAACGTGCTGGCAGGCGCCTCGTTGCCCATTGGTAGGGGAATTTTCAATATGATGAAATTTAGCCAATGCTCCCTGGCCGAGGCAATCCAGATGGCTACGACCAATCCTGCTCGGCTTTATCAATTGAACGATCGTGGTGAAATCAAAGTTGGCAAGCGGGCGGATCTGGTGCTGTTTTCGATAGGGGAGAGTGATTTGATCATTCATGAGACGATCTTGGCAGGCCGGGAAGTGAATCATCTGTTGAGATAATAAACTCCTGATCATCTAAAAAAATTAAACTTGCTACTCTAAATTGAGAGTTGTTGCTCAAAATAGATTATTCTATTTTGTTTGGAGTTTGTTCATCGAAGAAAACAATTTTGGCATGGATTGGTTCGAAAAATCATGCAAATGCTTTTAATGAGAATGGGAACAGCCCAAGATTTATTGTCACGTTTCAATAGATCAAATTTTCAATGCATTTCTTCATTGGCCGTTAGATGAAAGGATTGTGCAATTTTTAAATGAGATTTTCCTTGTGATGTTTTAATTGAGGACTTAACATTTTTAGAAGATGATTTTTAGCATTAACAAAATCGTTCATTGAAATAAGTGAATTGAGGAGCTGAAAAAGAAATGGCTAAAAATTCACCTTGAGTATTTAAAATAAAGTGATTATATTTTTCCAAAAATTAGGATTAATGGACTTATGAGGCGAAAGCTTCATGTTATCGGTAAATTTCAAACAGCACTAATAGAAGGAGGGAACGAATGAGAACATTTTTAATGGTTGTCTACCTGAGCATTCTTGGTGCTTTGATATGTTGTTCCCCAGATATTGATGAGACGATCAAAGCCGAATATCCCCTATCGCTGAAATTGCGAGCTGCAAATAATACAGACATATCGCGAGTCGACGAGGCTTTGATTGTAGAGATGGATGACCTAAAAACCAGAGCAAGCGATTTTAATCCTCATGCATTTGTTATTTTCAGCCAAGGTGCTGAACTTCCCAGTCAGGCGATCGATAGGGACGCCGATGGGAATCCAGACCAGATCGCAGTCATAGCGGATTTCAAACCACGGGAGAACAAGACGCTGATGTTTCGCTATCATCCATCAGGCACTCGGCTGCGAGAGTACCCGAAGCGCACTCAGGCTGAACTGTCGATCAAAGTGGGTGGTAGGTTTGTGAATCGCAAGTATGAGGGCGGAACATTTCAGAACGTCTCGCATTTGCGAGTCCCACCTGAGCACACTGATCATTCTTTTTATATTCGTTACGAAGGGCCTGGCTGGGAGTCGGATAAAGTGGGCTATCGTTTTTATTTGGACTGGCGCAATGCCGTTGACATTTTTGGTAAGAAGGTGCCTAATATGGTGCTTCAGAATGTCGGATTAGATGGTTTTGAATCTTATCACCAGATGTCGGATTGGGGGGCTGATATATTCAAGGTAGGCGAATCCTTGGGGCTGGGGTCAATCGCCAGCTGGTATCAGGGCAAGGCCAATCGCGTCGCCCAAACTGACAGTGTCACTTGTGCAATTTTAGCCAGTGGGCCTATTTTTTCTCAAATTCGAACCAAATATTTCGGTTGGCAGGTGGGGCCTCAGAAGGTCAATTTGACCTCTGACCTTTCGATCTTTGCCGGTTCGCGGTTGACGAAAACAGAGCTGAGGATCGATGGGGAGCTGGAAAATATTTGCACTGGATTGGCCAAGCATGAAAACACAATTTTTTTTAGCACCAAACCTGAGCGATCCGGCGAATGGGGCTATATAGGGCTCTGGGGAAAGCAAAGTCTGGCAAGCCAAGAAGATGAATTGGGTATTGCAGTGCTGTATCCTGGGGATCAATTGCTTCAGCTAACTGAAGACGATCTTAATCAGGTAGTGGTTTTGAAACCCGAAAATGGAAGGTTGAGCTACTATTTTCTGGCTGCTTGGGTTCAGGAGCCGAACGGGATCAAAACTCAACAAGCGTTTGTCGATTATTTGAATGCTACGGTGAAGAAATTGAATCAACCGATTATCCTTGATTGGGGTGACTGATCGTAGCAGCCTAGCATCGAATTCAATTGCAGCAGAATTACGAACAGCATCACAATTAATGATGGAATTTTACTTGCCGTTCATCATTTTTATTTGCCAATAAAAAGTTTTACCTTGCCAATAAGGTAAAATTTGCTATTATCAAAGTGAGATATCAACCTGTCAAAGGCGACTAAAATTTTTGAATTATGGAGAGAGCTGATGGAGATACGTTACTTAGCCGACCCTGTTCGTTTTCAGCGGATGACGACACAGGAGATCCGAGAATCTTTTTTAGTGGAAACGCTTTTTCAGCCTGAGACGATTTACTTACTTTATGTCGACGTAGATCGAGCGATTATCGGTTCAGCGGTTCCAGGAAAAAAGGCTTTGGAGTTATCAGTCATGAAAGAGCTGGGGACGGAATATTTTTGTGAGCGCCGCGAAATCGGGGTGCTGAATATCGGCGGGAAAGGTAAAATTTCGGTCGATGGTCAAAATTTTGAACTGGATGCGAGAGATGGACTTTATATCGGCAAGGGTTCGAAAGCGATTCATTTTAGCAGCAATGATCCCGAGCATCCTGCTGCTTTTTATTTGCTGAGTTTCCCAGCCCACACGAGTTTTCCGACGCAACGGGCTAGAATAGCAGACGCTGAGGCCGTCCATCTGGGATCGTCGGAAGCTGCAAATCGGCGAACGATTTATAAATATATTCATCCGCGAGGCATCCCCAGTTGTCAAGTAGTGATGGGATTCACGGTATTAGAACCTGGCTCGGTGTGGAATACGATGCCCCCGCATACGCACGAGCGCCGGATGGAGGTTTATCTTTATTTTGATATGGCGCCAGATAGCAGGGTTTTTCATCTGATGGGCACTCCAAATGAGACGCGGCACATCGTGGTCGCCGATCGCCAAGCAGTAATTTCGCCCAGTTGGTCGATTCATTCAGGTGTTGGTACTGGCGCTTATACGTTCTGCTGGGGTATGGGCGGCGAAAACCAGACATTCGAAGATATGGATGGGATTGAAATTGGACAAATAAAGTGACTTCATGCTGCTTTTAACAATTGGAAATGTGGTTTTCGATCCCGAAGGTTCTTTGCTTGCTCAATCAAATCCATTAGCGAAAAGTTCGAAGCCTAAAACGAATTCAGAGAGGGTGCTTATGATTTTAGACAAATTCAAATTGGATGGCAAGGTCGCCATTGTCACCGGCGCAGCTCGAGGATTGGGACAAGGGATGGCAGTGGGGTTGGCTGAGGCTGGTGCCAATTTGGTTTTGGTGGATATATTAAACATGGCAGAGACGAAGCAGCAGATCGAGCGCCTGGGCCGCAGGTGCAAGGTAATTGCTGCTGATCTTTCGAATAAAGAAAGCGTTGGCTCCATAATCGACCAAACGCTGGAAGCCATGGGCTCGCTCGATATTCTGGTGAATTGCGCTGGGATTATCCGTCGTGCGCCGCTGTTGGAGTTCAGCGAGAAGGATTGGGATGACGTGATGAATATCAACATTCGGACTTTGTTTTTCCTCAGTCAGGCTGCAGCGCGGGTGATGGTCAAGCAGGGAAAAGGGGGCAAAATCATCAATATCGCTTCGATGTTATCGTTTCAGGGAGGGATTTTAGTGCCCTCGTACACAGCGTCGAAAAGTGCGGTGATGGGGTTAACGCGGCTCATGGCCAATGAGCTGGCACCTTACGGCATCAATGTCAATGCCATCGCGCCAGGCTACATGGCCACAGACAATACGGCGCCGCTGCGAGCTGATCCAGTGCGCAGCAAGGCCATTTTGGACCGAATTCCGGCAGGTCGATGGGGAGAACCCGAGGACCTAAAAGGGGTGGTGGTATTTTTGGCTTCTTCCGCTTCAGATTACGTGACTGGTTATACGATCGCGGTCGATGGGGGTTGGTTGGCCAGGTAGGGGGATAATCCATTTAACAATTTTTTGATGCAGTCGGAGGGAAAAAAGCAATGGTTTATTATCAACGAGGGGGTGTAACGGATCGGCTGACTGATGAGGATCTAAAAGTCGGGCTCTTTTTTGCCCTCGATAAAATTGGAATGAAAAAACGTGTTCTTGCAATCCCCCCAGATTTCACCCGCTTTCATTCTCATGCCGGCCTGCTTACTCGATTCGCCTGGGAATATTACCAAAATTCGCTCACTGATGTATTGCCCGCGATTGGCACTCATCACCCCATGTCCGATGTTGAAATTCAGACCATGTTCCCTAGTGTTCCGCGACAATTGTTTCGCGTCCACGATTGGCGGAATGGAACTGTCACTTTGGGAACAATACCGGCGGATTTCATTCAATCAGTATCTGAACACAAGCTCAACTATTCCTGGCCAGCACAGGTGGCGAGATTATTAGTAGAAGGCCGATATGATTTGATCTTATCGTTTGGTCAAGTGGTCCCGCACGAAGTTGCTGGAATGGCCAGCTATAATAAAAATATTTTCGTGGGCACTGGTGGCGCCGAAAGCATCAACAAGAGCCACTTCCTCGGAGCAGCTTATGGCATGGAGCACATTATGGGCCGCGCTGATAATCCCGTCCGGAAGGTGCTAAACTATGCAACGGATCATTTTGCTCACCACCTTCCGATCGTTTACGTTCTGACAGTTGTAAGCCGAGACCAATCTGGACATCTGATAGTGCGAGGTCTATTTATTGGGGATGACATCGAATGCTTTAACCTCGCCAGTGAGTTGTCGTTACAGGTCAATTTTGAGCGGTTGGAGAAGCCGTTGCAAAAGGTCATCGTCTATTTAGAGCCAGGTGAATACAAAAGCACCTGGTTGGGCAACAAAAGCATCTATCGTACCCGGATGGCCATTGCCGATGGGGGTGAGTTGATCGTTCTTGCGCCTGGGGTCAGATCGTTCGGGGAGGATAAGGAGATCGATCGATTGATTCGCAAATATGGGTATGTGGGATCTGCTCGGATTTTGGAAATGGTCCAATACAATGAGGAATTGCGACAGAATTTGGGCGTAGCAGCGCATCTGATCCATGGTTCATCGGAGGGACGATTTGCCGTCATTTATTGTCCAGGAAAATTAACTCGTGAAGAAGTGGAAGCCGTCGGTTTTCGCTATAGCAATTATAACCAAATGATAAAAAAATATCCCCCGAGCGAATTGGTTGATGGGTTCAATACACTACCGAATGGGGAGACCATTTTTTTTATTTCCAACCCAGCGCTCGGTCTCTGGTCGCATAAAGAGCGGTTCGCTTGATTTTTCCGAAATAGAATTATCGAAAAAACCAAATAAGTAACAGGTGCAGTGATGCAGATCGAACACAATTTTTTTCCGGCAAAGATTTCTCGCCGCGATTTCATAAAGAGGTCTGGAGTCGCCGCAAGTGCGATGGCAATGGGTTCCGCAGCATTCTGGCGAACGGGCAGGTCGCAAGCTCGTAAACAGCGCATTGCGATTGTTGGCGTTGGTTCGCGATCTCGAATGTATCAGGATGCGGTCCAGACCCGATACGCAGAGCATTGCCAACTGGTGGGCTTGTGCGATATCAACTTGGGACGGTTAAGATTAGCGCAGCAGCGATCGATAAAAAATGTTGGCAGTAGCGTGCCCATTTTTGATGCCAAAGAGTTTGATAAGATGATCCGAGAAACGCGGCCTGATCGGGTGGTGGTCACTACAGTGGATGGATTTCATCATCAGTACATCATTCGCGCTATGGAGCTGGGATGCGATGTGATCACAGAAAAACCAATGACCATCGATGCGGAGAAATGCCAGGCGATTATTGACACGCAAGCCAGAACTGGTCGAAAATGTACGGTGACATTTAATTATCGCTATTCACCACCGCGGACCCAAATCAAAGAGCTATTAATGAGCGGCATTATTGGAGATGTCTTATCGGTGGACTTCCATTGGATGCTCAATACCTTCCACGGAGCAGATTATTTCCGTCGGTGGCACAGCCAGAAGAAATTCTCAGGGGGATTGATGGTGCATAAAGCCACGCATCATTTTGATCTGGTTAACTGGTGGCTTTCGGCCGTCCCCATATCGGTCTATGCTACTGGAAAAAGAGAATTCTATACCCCTGAGATGGCGAAGCGATTTGGATTGGACAGTCATCATGAACGTTGCCATCCCTGTCCCGAGAAAAAACGGTGCGGTTTCGAGTTGGACCTAGCCGCGGACAAGGGTCTCAAAGAGTTGTACTTGGACAATGAACAGTATGATGGCTATTACCGCGATCGTTGCGTGTTTCGACCTGACATCGATATCGAAGACACGATGAATGTCTTGGTCAAATACGATAACAATGTCACACTTTGTTATTCGCTCAATGCGTTCAATTCGTGGGAGGGATATACAATTGTCTTTAATGGCACCAAAGGCAGGCTGGAGCATCGCGTGGAGGAGAGCATTTACATTAGCGGTACCGATGCGGTGCAAGGAGGGCTCAAGCCAGGCGGGACCTTCACCCGCGTGATCCCATTGCGCGGACCAGCTCAGGAGATCAAGCCGTGGATGGGAATTGGTGGACATGGCGGCGGCGATCAAATACTGCTGGACGATCTATTTTTGCCAGAGAAACCAGCGGATAAGTATCTGCGCGCAGCGGATCAGCGATCCGGAGCTTACTCAATCCTGATTGGAATTGCTGCCAACATCTGTTTTGAAATCGGGAAGCCCGTAACTATTTCTGATCTGGTCCATAATATCGGCTATCCTGATTATCCAGCGATGCCATCCCGTGCTGAGGCTCTGCCAATGCCTGAGAAAAATTTGTGATGGCTCTCTTCGCTCACAGAATTTTAGAGTTCTATCATGTCTTGCCTACGAATGCAGGAATTTCTTCACCTTCCAATTATCGGAATAAAAGAGACTCCTGCGTTCACAGGAGTTTTCCCAGATGTTCATTTCTCGCTCGTATCGTAGCAGTCGATCAAAAATTTTGATGACGAAATGAAATGAAAAATTCCATTTGTGTTTGCTGCTAATTCTGGTTGATATTGGCTAGAAATGCGAAGGCTCGCTCTGAATTAAAAACTGAAGGTTTGGTGAGATGCGGAATCATTTGTTGGTAATGCTTGTTATGCTCGGTTTGATCGGTTGTCAAACCGAAAGCCGGGTTCGGGAGATCAAATTGGCCCATGTGCTGGATCCGGGTCACCCCGTGCATCGGGGTATGGTTTTCATGGCAAAGCGCGTATCCGAAAAATCCGCTGGACGCATGCGGGTGGATATTTACCCCAGTGGGCAATTGGGCCAGGAGCGCGACCTAATCGAGCTCCTTCAAATCGGCAGCTTGGCGATGACCAAAGTCTCAACAGCAGCGCTGGAGGCGTTTGTCCCTGAGATGAAGATCTTCGGAGTGCCCTATGTTTTTCGGGATGATGAGCATAGATGGAAGGTGCTCAATGGTGAAATTGGGAAACGCTTGCTTTTGGCCTGTGAAAAATTTTTTCTTCGGGGAATGTGTTATTATGATGCGGGTAGTCGGAGTTTTTACACCAAAAATGTGCCGATTCATTCACCAACGGATTTGAAGGGCCTTAAAATTCGAGTGATGAATAGTCCGACTTCGTTTGCCATGGTTCAGGCTTTGGGCGGTTCAGCAACCCCCATCCCATGGGGTGAACTTTATACTGCGCTGCAGCAAGGAGTGGTCGATGGCGCTGAAAATAATCCCCCCAGTTTTTATTTGTCGCGCCATTATGAGGTCTGCAAATATTACAGTTTGGATGAACATACTTCTGTTCCTGATATTGTCCTTATGAGCACCGTTGTATGGCAGAGCCTATCGCCTCAAGAACAGCAATGGTTGCAGGAGGCCATCGACGAGTCTGTTGAGTATCAAAAAACGCTCTGGCAAGAATCCTCAGAGCAAGCCTTGAAAGAGGTCCAAAAGGCAGGTGTTCAAGTGATCCATCCAGATAAGTATCCATTCCAGCAAGCTGTGCGAGAAATGTACGCTTCCTTCAGAGGAACGCCAATTTACGATCTGATTCAAGCTATTCAAAGCATCCAATGAAGAAGGGATCAGTATGACAAAGATAACCAAAATCATCAGCAAGATCTTGGGGGTAGTGCTAACGGTACTGATGGGCGCCATGGTTATTGACGTGACTTGGCAGGTGTTGAGCCGTTTTGTCATTAAAAATCCCAGTTCTTACACCGAGGAGCTGGCTGGTTTCTTGTTAATTTGGATCGGTCTATTAGGATCTAGCTATGCGTATTACACCAAAGCTCATCTCGGCATTGATGTGTTAGTCTATAGACTTTCTGGTGTGAAAAGAAAGATAATTGAGATTTCAATTAATCTGATCGTTCTGACGTTCGCGTTCTTCGTCATGGTCCTTGGCGGTATTCGATTGGTCAAGCTTACCTTTACCTTGGGGCAGATTTCGCCAGCTCTGGGAATTGAAATGGGGTATATTTACATGGTTATTCCGATCGCTGGGATTTTGATGATCTATTTTGCCATTCAGTTTATCATAAACAACCTGAAAACTAATTCGAGTGTTCCTGACAAATTTTGATAGGGATAATTCGAATTGATTTGTTCGTTTCGGTCCCTGATAGAGCGCTCTGCACTCATGTAGCAATCCCAAAAACAATTGTTGCAGATACGAATCGAAGATTAGCTGAATAATTGAATAGGTGCGCGATTGCAGATGGAGCAGATTATCAATTAAATGATTAGCAACAGGGAGCAAATTCATGGATATTTCGGTGTTGGTTTTAATCATCAGTTTTATTGTTCTTCTGGCAATGAACATTCCGATAGCATTCAGCATAGGAATTTCGACGATTCTAACCATGTTGTTCACCATCGCACCAGGTCCCGCAGTAACAACAGTGGCCCAGCGGATGGCCACTGGAATCAACAGCTTCACCTTGCTGGCTATTCCGTTTTTCATCCTGTCTGGTCAACTCATGGGAAGAGGCGGCATTGCCAGAAGATTAATTGATTTCGCTAAGGTACTGGTGGGGATGCTCCCTGGTGGTTTGGCCTATGTGAATGTGCTGGCATGTATGTTTTTTGGTGCCATCTCAGGTTCGGCTGTCGCGGCGACCTCCGCGATCGGGGGCTTTATGATCCCAATTATGAATAAAGAGGGATACGATAAAAATTTTAGCACCGCAGTTACCGTAACGGGGTCGACGACTGGGTTGCTGATCCCTCCATCTAATGTCCTGATCGTTTACTCGTTAGCGAGTGGGGGCGTTTCGATTGCCGCGCTTTTTATCGCAGGATATCTCCCTGGCATCATCTTGGGCGTGGGACTCATGATGGTTGCTGCGGGTATTTCATTGGTCCGAAAATATCCAGTCGGCGAAAAAGTCGCCGCGATTGAAGCGGCGAAGAAATTTTTAAATGCGCTTCCCAGTTTATCTCTCATCGTGATCGTTATTGGCGGCATAATCGCTGGTTACTTCACAGCCACGGAGGCCAGCGCTGTCGCTGTATTATATGCCCTGTTGCTGTCTGTGGTTATCTATCGCGAAGTGAAAATCAAAGAACTACCACAGATATTGCTCAAAACCGTGGAGACCACCGCCATCGTCATGCTGCTGATCGGAACGTCCTCTGCCATGTCGTGGATTCTGTCTTATGAGAATATCCCCCAGAACATCAGCGCTTCATTGATCGGATTGACCAATAGCAAAATAATCATCCTGCTGATCATCAATGTCATCTTGTTAATTGTTGGTACCTTCATGGATATGACGCCAGCCGTCCTGATTTTTACCCCAATTTTTTTACCAGTAGTGGTTCAGCTCGGGATGTCTCCGCTTCATTTTGGCATCGTCCTGGTATTAAATCTCTGCATAGGACTTTGTACACCTCCCGTGGGCTCAGTTTTATTCGTAGGTTGCGGCATTGGTCAGACGAATATTGCCAGTATGTCCCGCGCGCTCATCCCATTCTATTTGGCGATGTTTATCGTTTTAATGATCATCACATACATTCCTTGGATTAGCCTAGTAATTCCCAAATCATTTGGATATTAGGAACGAGCCATGTATTATTCGGTTCGGACTTTAGTTTCTAAAAGTTTTTTGCTGAACGAGCATCCTGTGGATCCAATAATATCGCTGTGAACTAAACGAAAGCTTTGAGTTGACCCGCTCCATTTATTTTTTTGCGATTGAAAGCCACCTCGCCGAATCGCCGCATTGAGTCGCACTGCACTGAAAAGTTGGAAGAAATTTTCTTTCATGCATTCAATTCAGAACAAATTATTACTCGTTATTGCATTTCAATCCTGTTAATTTTCACAGCCTCTTGGTGCGTTCATATAACGAGTCCAATTGCTCTGATAATTCAAAGGGATGGTTTTCTGGGAAAAAAATCGCTTGATTTTGAAACAGATTTGGTTTATATTCATTTCCGATTTGAAATTTTTCATGAAATAGAATTGTTCACAAATTTATTTGAATAAATCTGAATGCCCCTAACTCATAATTGAGGGAATGTGAATGAAAATCAAGGAACAGATCAAGCACGATAGTATTGTCCTTGGCGCTGGCTTGGCCGGCTTGAGCGCAGCTCTGGAGATATTGGAACGGGATGAAAAGGCTGACGTGGCGGTTATTTCCAAGGTTCATCCTGTTCGTTCGCACTCTGGCGCAGCCCAGGGCGGCATCAATGCAGCGCTGCGGTTCGACGATAGCTGGCATTCACACATGTACGATACAGTGAAAGGCTCATGGTTTTTGGCCGATCAGGATGCGGCTCGAATCTTATGCAGCGAAGCCAAAGAGGTCATCGCCCGATTCGATAAATACGGCGCTCTGTTCAATCGCAACGAGGACGGCACCATTGCCCAGCGGGCCTTTGGCGGCCAGAGCCGCAATCGCACTTGCTACATCGCTGATAAGACGGGCCACAATTTGCTCCATACGCTGTACGAACAATGCATGAAGCGGCAGGTGAAATTCTATTGGGAGCATTTCGTCACTTCCCTCATCGTGGAGGAGGGACAATTCAAAGGCATCGTCGCTTTCGATATGTTGACGGGCGAGTTCTATTTCATCCGAGGCAAGGCGCTGATCATCGCTACGGGCGGAGCAGGTCGAATTTACGGTCAAAGCAGCAATGCGCTGATCAATACAGGGGATGGTGCCGCTTTAGCCTATCGGGTCGGCATTCCCATCAAAGATATGGAGTTTTTCCAGATTCATCCCACTGGTTTGTTGAACGGCATTTTGATCACCGAAGGCGCCCGAGGCGAAGGCGGCTATTTGATCAACAAAGATGGCGAGCGGTTCATGCAGCGCTATGCGCCGAAATTCATGGAGCTGGCACCACGGGATTTTGTCGCTCGCTCCATCCACTTTGAAATCCGAGAGGGACGAGGCATCAATAACGAATATGTCTACCTCGATCTGCGTCATCTGGGCGAGGAGAAGATCAAAACTCGCCTGCCACAGATTCGGGAGATATGCATCCACTTTGCTGGCGTCGATCCTGTGCACGATCCGATCCCGATTCGACCGACGGTGCATTACACCATGGGCGGCATCGATGTCAATATCAAAACGGAGACAGCCATCCCTGGCATTTATGCAGCAGGCGAATGTAGTTGTGTCAGCGTTCATGGTGCCAATCGGCTCGGCGGCAATTCGCTGCTGGAGACCGTCGTGTTCGGTCCCATTGCGGGTCGGGAGGCGTTGAAGTTTTCGAGACAGCATGAGCTATTGGATTATTCGAAAGCTTCGCTAAAGGCCGAAGAAGACCGATTGAATACCTTGCTGAGTCGAAGCCAGGGCGAGCGGGCGGCGACTATTCGAAAGGACATGGAGAAGACCATGGTCAACAGTTTCGGCATCTTCCGAAACGAACAAGTGATGCAAGAAGGTTTGGCGCAACTCACTGAACTGAAGCAGCGTTATCAAAATGTAATCGTTGAAGACAAAGGTCAAGCTTATAATCTCGATTTGATCCGAACGCTGGAATTGGGCTACATGCTCGATCTCGCTGAGGTGATAGCGATCGGCGCCATCGCCCGCAAAGAAAGTCGAGGTGCCCATTATCGGGAAGATTATCCGAAAATGGATAATCAAAATTTCTTGAAGCATACGATGGTGCAGCGAGATGAACAGGGCCAGCCGCAGTTGAGCTACAAGCCCGTGGTAATCGAGGATATTGAGCCACTGGCGGAGATCAAGTATTGATTTTAGATTTTTGATTTTCGATTTTAGAATTATTTTTTCCAACTGATAGAAACAACCCAACGGATAAAATTCCAAATAATAAAAAACAAATTACAAACAAATTTCAATCTTAAATGACCAATCACCGAAACGTTTGAATTTTAAATATTGAGACTTGTAATTTATTTGGAATTTGCCTGGTGAGATTCGGGATTTTTGTTTATCCGTTGGGTCGTTTCAATCCGTTGGAGATTATCATATCTTTTTGAATAATCCAGAGGAGTCCAATCTTCATGACCATCAAAACCAAAATATTCCGTTACCATCCTGACAAAGACAAAAAGGGCAAACTGGTCGAATACTCCGTGCGCATGGAAGAAGGCATGTCCGTGCTGGCGCTATTGCACCAGGTGCACGATGAGCAGGACGGCACGCTGGCCTATCGCTACTCCTGCCGTGGGGCGATCTGCGGCACCTGCGCCGTGATGATCAATGGCGTTCCTCGCTTGGCCTGCAAAACCCAGGTGAGCAAAATTCTCGATGAGGCCGACGCCATCACCATCGAGCCGCTGGCGCATTATGGTGTCATCAAGGACCTGGTGGTGGATAAGCGACCATTCTGGCAGGCGGTACAGGCCACCATGCCCTGGCTGGTTCGAGAGAAAGAACTGCCCGACGAACGGCTCAATTATGAAGCCAGTATGAGCAAGATGGACCTGGATCAATTGAATCGATCGTCAGACTGCATCAAATGCTCCTGCTGCCATGCGGGCTGTCCCAAGGTCGATGAAATGCCCGAATTCATTGGCCCAGCCATTTCTATTCAAATTAGCAAGCAAATGTTCGATCCACGGGATAGAAATTTCGAGCATCGCAAGCAGATCAGTGCCGCTCCCAATGGCGTCTTTGCTTGTGATAAACATGCGGTCTGTGTGAAAGTCTGCCCGAAAGATTGTCGTCCCCTGCGGGCGATTACGTTCATCCAGAATCGGATTAAATGATGGAATAGTGGAATAATGGAATAGTGGAGTAATGGAGTGCTGGAGCATTGGAATATTCTGTGTTGAGGAGATAGATCTGAATGGGGAATTATTCCAGAAAGCAGGTTGTCCTTTATATTTGGGTTATCATTCCGAACGCAGTGAGGAATCTGACTTTCATGTAGTTGCTGAATTTGCAGATTTCTCCATTCGGTCGAAATGACACTGAGATTCAAACTGATAACTGCTCTGAATAATAATATATTGAAATTGGAATTTCGAGGTAATTTATGGATAGAATCATAAATTTCGATCATGGCTCAGCCACCCAGCCATTGCCTGAGGTGGTGGAGAGCATGATGCCGTTTTTGAAAGACAATTATGGCAATCCGTCCAGCATGCATGTGCTGGGTCAACAGGCGAAGGCGGCGCTGGATAAAGCCCGAGCTCAGGTCGCAGCGTTGATTAACTCCGAGCCCGAGGAAATCGTTTTCACCGCATCGGGCAGCGAATCCAATAATTTTGCATTGAAAGGGGTGGCGTTTGGCAATCGCAAGAAGGGCGACCATATCATTGTTTCAGCCATCGAGCACTTTTCTGTGCTCCAGGCGGCCAAATCGCTGGAGAAGCTGGGCTATCAAATCACCCAGATTCCAGTAGACAAAGATGGTTTGGTCGATCCTGATGACGTCAAAAAAGCGATCACCGATAAAACGATTTTGATTTCGGTGCATCATGCCAATCCCGAGATCGG
The DNA here is from genome assembly GCA_034506395.1 of candidate division KSB1 bacterium. Taxonomy (NCBI): domain Bacteria; kingdom Pseudomonadati; species Candidatus Zhuqueibacterota bacterium. Next base: position 77,890 of record JAPDPQ010000020.1, read on the forward strand.
GACCATCGAACCGATCGAGGAAATCGGTAAAATCGCCAGGGAGAAGGGAGTGCTGTTTCATACCGATGCTATTCAAACCGCAGGCACGATCCCCGTGGACGTGAAAAAATTGAACGTCGATCTGCTCAGTCTGGCGGCCAACGCCTTTTATGGACCCAAAGGAGCAGCGGCACTCTACATCCGTAAGGGCGCCAGGATCAATCCACTGATCGACGGGGGCACCCAGGAAGGCGGTCGGCGAGCGGGCACGGAAAATTTGCTGGGTATTGTTGGCATGGGTGCGGCGGCGGAGCTCGCTCTCAGGGACATGGACAAAAGGATCGCCCACGTGCAGCCGCTGCGGGATTTGATGATTCAATTGATCGAAGAAAAAATCGACCATGTTTATCTTCATGGTCATCGCACCCAGCGGTTGCCCAATAATGTGAATTTTGGCTTTGAATTCATCGAAGGCGAATCGATCCTGCTGTTTTTGGGCATGAGCAACATCATCGCCTCCAGCGGCTCGGCCTGTACCTCCAAAGCGCTGAAAGCTTCCCACGTGCTGTTGGGCATTGGTCAATCGCACGCCATTGCCAACGGAACAATTTTATTCACGCTGGGTATTGATAATACCGAAGAAGATATTCGGCTTCTGGGGGAGAAGCTTCCCGGGATTGTAGAGCGACTGAGGTCGATGTCGCCGCTGTATAAAAAATGATGTTTATTTAGGCTTCTTCAAAATAAAAATTTTACAGTCATTCCGAACGGAGCGCAGCGGAGTGAGGAATCTTCATTTCTCACGGAATCTATCAATTAATCAGATTCCTCGCTTCGCTCGGAATGACGGGTTCAAACATTTTGCAGAAGTCAATAAGAAATAAAAATTACAAAAAACAATAAGCCAATTTCAAACAAATCTCAAATCCAAATATTCAATGAACCAAAAAGTTTTGAATTTGTGTTTTTGAGAATTGAAAATTATTTGGATTTTGGGATTTGATTTTTGGAATTTTAATGCCGATTATTGAATTATTACGAAAGGATATAACAATGACAGGCCCATATAGCGAAAAAGTAATGGATCACTTTATGAATCCGAGGAACGTTGGCGAAATCGAGGATGCGGATGGCGTGGGAACGGTGGGAAATCCCGCCTGTGGCGATATTATGCAGATGTTTATCAAAGTGAAAGATGACACGATTGTTGATGCCAAGTTCAAAACTTTTGGCTGCGGTGCGGCCATTGCGACGAGCAGCATGGCTACCGAGTTGATAAAAGGCAAAAAAATCGAAGAGGCGGTAAAAGTCACCAACGAACAGGTTACCAGTGCCTTGGGCGGATTGCCCGCCGTGAAGCGCCACTGTTCAGTGTTGGCTGAAGAGGCACTCCACAGTGCTCTGGCTGATTATTTTAAGAGGCAGGGCAAACCCGCTCCATTCAAATTGAAAACTTCCGAAGAATTTCATAAGGACGAATGAGCGAAATATGGACAATAAAAATGTAGTGACCATCGTCGTTTTCAGCGGCGACCTGGATAAGCTGTTAGCGGCATTTATCATTGCCACAGGAGCGGCTGCCTCGGGCAAACAGGTGAATATGTTCTTCACCTTCTGGGGATTGAAGCTGCTGCAAAAGACCCACCAAAAGCCCCGAGGAATGAGCTTCCTGCAAAAAATGTTCGCCTTCATGGTCAAGCCAGGTCCCGATAAGCGCACCATTTCCAAATTAAATATGGCGGGCATGGGACCGATGATGCTCAAGAAGCTTATGAAACGGTCCCGAATGCCATCGCTCAAGGAATTGATGACCACAGCCAAAAACCTGGGCGTCAAATTCACCGCCTGCACCACCAGCATGGGCGTGATGGGGATTACCAGAGAAACATTGATCCCAGAGGTCGATAACATCGCTGGGGTGACTTCGTTTTTGGCGGATGCAGAGAAAAGTAGTGTGACGTTGTTTATCTAATTTCTCACACAGATGATAAAACTTCCGCTGATATTTATTTGAAATAACATCCGTGGTTGTTCTATGATCCGTGGGGAAAAAACGAGGACCGATCGATAATGAAAGCAGATTTTACCATAGACTGTTTGGGATTATATTGCCCGATGCCGATTATCAAAACGGCAGAGAAGATCAAAGAATTATCACCAGGGCAGATTCTGGAAGTTATCTCTGATGATCCTGGATTTGTCGAGGATATGCCCAATTGGTGTAAAATGACGGGACATGAGTTTTTGGAGATGCAGCAGGAGGGGGAGGAGTATCGGGCGTATGTGAGGAAGGTTGGTGGGTAGAGAATTGAGCAAGTTTATGGTTAGGGAATCGATTCTGCAAAATTGTTTTTCCAGTGTTAAAATAAGCTTAAGCTAATTTGTTAATGGAAGCATGTAACATTTGGATAATCCATAAAAAAATCAGATAAAGAAGTTGCATGGCAGAACAATCAGATATTCTGATATTAGCACGGAAAGCTGCTGAAATAAAGATTCTATATCTTCCTCATGCATTGCGACAGATGTCTCGGCCCGACAGAATGATTAGTGTTACAGAAATACGTAACGTTGTAGAGCATGGCGAAGTGATCGAAGATTATCCAGAGGATCAACGGGGGCATAGCTGCTTAATAATGGGCTATGGGAGTGATGGTCGTCCAATTCATGTCGTTTGTTCTCCCAAAGAGGATTATTTAGCGATTTTCACAGCTTATATTCCACACATAGATCAATGGGAAAATGATTTTAAGACGAGGCGAAAATTATGAAGTGTATTCATTGCCAGGGCAAAATGGAGCGAAAAACCGCTCCCTTTCAAATTCACCGAAAAGGGTATCATTTGATGCTGAATGCAGTTCCCGCCTGGGTTTGCCAGCAATGCGGCGAAGCATATTTTGAAGAGGCCGAGGTCGATTCCATCCAGACCGTACTTCAAAAATTGGATGAGCAGGCTGAAAAATTAGCCAAAGCTGCCTGACGGAGTCGAAATTTTTTGTGGGAATAAAACCTAATGGATGTTGCTGATCTCTCCCAGTCCTAATGGCGTAAAAAATCAATCACCAAATTTTGTGGCAGGTTTTTCATGATTTATGTCTGAGCTAATCATTGATAAATGGCAATACTAGGGCTGCAATAACCGATCTTTGGATGCATAAATTTTGATTGCGTTATTGGTTCGATTTATCGTGATCGAGAATTGTAATGAAAAATGTGAATCTATTGGGAGGATTCTCTATAGATAGAAAGTAGCTTCAAAAGATGACTCAATCCAAACACACCAACCACCTCATCCACGAAACCAGCCCCTACCTGCTCCAGCACGCCCATAATCTAGTGAACTGGTATCCCTGGGGCGAGGAAGCGCTGCAATTGGCCAGGAAGCTGGACAGACCGATTTTTCTTTCCATCGGCTATTCTGCCTGCCATTGGTGCCATGTCATGGCGCACGAATCGTTTGAAAACGAAGCCATTGCTAAAATCCTGAATGATTATTTTATTTCCATCAAAGTCGATCGGGAAGAGCGGCCTGATCTAGATGAGATTTACATGACCGCTGTGCAACTGATGACAGGCAGTGGCGGCTGGCCTCTCTCGGTCTGGCTGACACCCGATCTGGAGCCGTTCTATGGCGGCACTTATTTCCCGCCCGAGGATCGCTGGGGGAGAGTTGGCTTCCGAAAAATTTTGTTGCAGATCGCCCAAATCTGGCAGCAGCGGCGTGGCGATGTAGTGAGCAGCGCTCGACAAATCACGGCCAGTCTCAAGCAAATCAACGAAGTTCAATCCGTTGATTTCCAGCTTGATCAATCCTTGTGGCATTCGGCGTTCAAATCGGCTGAGCAGCGATTCGATGAACGGTACGGCGGATTTGGTAGTGCGCCCAAATTTCCGATGGCCATGGAATTATCCTTTTTGCTGCGCTATTATTTTCACACAGGCCAAAAACGAGCACTGGCGATGGTGGAAAAATCCTTGCAAGAAATGGCCAATGGTGGCATTTTCGATCACCTCGGCGGAGGCTTCCATCGCTATTCCACCGACGAACGCTGGCTAGTACCCCATTTCGAAAAGATGCTCTACGATAATGCCCTGCTCGCTATCACCTACCTGGAAGCCTATCAATTGACAAGAAATGTCGATTACAAAGAGACCGCCAGCGCTACGCTGGATTATGTCCTGCGAGAAATGACCTCGCCCGAAGGCGGCTTCTATTCCTCCCAGGATGCCGATAGCGAGGGCGAGGAGGGCAAATTTTACGTGTGGCATAAAAGCGACATCGAAGCGATTTTGGGCAAAGAGGATGCTAAGCTGTTTTGCGATATTTACGATGTCTCGGATCATGGCAACTGGGAGGGCAAAAATATTCTCCATCTCCGCCGCAGCTTGGAAGGCGCAGCGAGAGAGTATGGCATTTCTTTATCAGTGTTGAAAGATCGACTAGCTAAGGCTCGATGGCAATTGTTCGCCGTTCGTTCCCAACGGGTTCCGCCCGCCACGGATGACAAAATTCTGACCGATTGGAACAGCTTGATGATCTCGGCATGTTGCAAGGGATATCAAATTTTAGGCGATCCAAAATATTTGACCGCCGCCCAAAAAGCAGTTGATTTTTTGCTGGAAAAACTTTATATTGATAGACGAATATTAAAGACTTATCGCAATGGCAAAAGCCATTTGAACGGCTATTTGTCGGATTATGCGTTTATGGTCGCTGCGCTGATCGATCTGTACGAGTCCAATTTCGAATGGAAATATCTGAGCCAGGCGATCGAAATAAATGAGATAATGCTGCAAAAGTTTTGGGATGAACAATCGGGAGGATTTTATTTCACGCCAGATGATCACGAGCGATTGATCGTCCGCACCCGCAATGCGCATGACAATGCTGTTCCAGCGGGCAACTCGGTAGCGGTGCATAATCTGCTGAAATTGAGCCAATTCACGGGCGATTTCAAGCTCAAACAACAGGCGGAGCGGACGCTAAAATTGTTCGCCAGTCAGATGCAGCGCTCGCCCTCGGGATTTTCGGTGCTGCTCTGTTCGCTGGATTATTTCTGGGGCAAGCCAAAAGAAATCGTGATTGCAGGCGACCGTGATGCTGATCCGACAAAGGCGATGATCGAGGCGGTTCATCAGCATTATCTGCCGAATAAGATTCTGGCTTACGCTGATCCCGAGTTGGCGAATAAGGAAACAATTTTGCCAGTGATGGATGGTAAAGTTTCGCAAGATGGGCAGGCAAAGATTTTTGTGTGTGAGAATTATGCGTGTCAGAGTCCGTTTTCGGATTTAAAGGATTTTTATAATTTGTTGAGCGATCATTAATTTTTTTCCAACGGATAGAAACAACCCAACGGATTTTATTTTTAAAATTTTTTATCAATTGGGTTATTTCAATCCGTTGGAGAATTCTTTTTTTTCAGTTAAGAGGAAAACATGATTTCAATACTCGAAATCAAAAATTTCAAATCCATCAAGCATATTACACTCGATTGTCGCAAGGTAAATATTTTTATTGGCAAGCCGAACACGGGCAAATCCAATATTCTGGAGAGTGTCAGTATTTTTTCCATCCTATACGATAAGCTAGAAGCATTTATTCGATTTGAAAATATTGCCAATTTGTTTTACGATCAGGATACCGAGCGCAAGATCGAGGTGATTGCTGATGATTCTTTCTGTACCTTAGAATTTGAACAGGGAAAATTTATTGGCAAGGGAAACTATCAATTGAAAGAAAAATCTATTCACATACAATTTGAATATGGATTTGAGGGTTGGAAAGGTGGCTCAGTCGATACCAGTTTAAGTTTGCCGATTAAATTTTATCGGTTTTTTTCACTGGATAAATTTCCCAAACAAGAATTGAATTTTTTGCTGCCGCCCAAAGGTGAAAATTTATTGGCGCTGCTTTTGGCCAATAAGGAATTGAGGAAGCTGGTTAGTGATCTGTTTGCGGAATTTGGCATCAGAATTGGTCTAAAACCACTGGAAAATAAAATCGAGATTCTCAAAGAGACCGATGGTATCATCATTTCCTATCCTTATTCACTGGTGTCCGATACCTTGCGAAGAGTCGCCTTTTACTTAGTCGCTCTCGAAACGAATAAGGATTCAATCATTTTATTCGAAGAACCAGAAGCCCATTCATTTCCATTTTACACTAAATATTTGGCAGAGAGAATTGCTCTGGATGAGACAAATCAATTTTTTATTTCGACCCATAATCCCTATTTTCTGCTGTCGCTTCTGGAAAAAACTCGGCAAAATGAACTTGGGATTTTTATTACTTATTTTGAAGATTATCAGACCAGGGTAAAGCAGTTATCGGCAAACGAAGTATCTGAATTTTTTGATCTCGATGCCAGCGTATTTTTTAACCTCGATCGTTTTCTGGGGGAAGAATGATCTTTGTCGAGTGCAATGCCGATAAAACGCTGCTCACGTCGCTCGGAATTCAAGCGAAAGATATTTATCATGTTTTTAGCAAGGGAAATGTTTGCAATCGATTGAGGAAAAATAAGAATTGTATTGGCCTGGTGGATGAAGATCCTGATAGCGGTCAGCCACAATACCTGGAGACATTGGCATTGATTTCTGATAAAAATGATGTGAAAGTTTTGAATGATAAGAATAATCAAAATTATTTAATCGTGTTATGTCCGAGGTTGGAAGATTGGATAGTGGCAGCAGCGCAACAGGCTGAAGTTGATCTGGCAAGTTACAACCTGCCCGCCAATGGAAATGCGTTACATAAAGTGGTGAATGTCAGGTTGGCTGATTTTGAAAGGCTGATAAAGGAGCTTAAAAAAAGCAGTAAAATGGTGGAATATTTGGTATCGCTTTTGCCCAACGGATAGATGAAACCAAAGGATTTTTAATTTGGTATCCGTTGGAGATTATTTCTTTTGTTATTGATTCAGATAACCTTGCTTTCAAGAATGGAGTTAAAAATGAGCTACACTATTCCAGACGAAATAATCAAATCCACCCGAATGTCGATTCCAGAGCTATCTCAAGAGATAGCCCTGTTGCTGTTTCAAAAAGAAAAGCTGACATTGGGACAGGCAAGCCGATTAGCTAGAATGAGTCAGCTCCAATTCCAGCATCTTCTGGCGAGTCGCCAGATTCCGATTCATTATGATGAACAGGATTTTGAAGATGACTTGCGAACTTTAAAAGCCAATTATATATAGATAGAAAAACTTCTAGGTTTCAAAAAAATGAAAAGGCTAAAAGAAATTCAAAATGTTTTAAACAACAATAGATCGACCTTAGATTCCAGATTTAAGGTCAAAAAAATCGGAATTTTTGGCTCTTTGATACGGGGTGAAGCAAGAGAACAGAGTGACATCGATATACTTGTTGAACTTTATGAGCCAATCGGCTGGGATTTTGTCGAGTTAAAAGATTTCCTGGAAACGATCTTACAGAAACCAGTAGATCTGGTTACAAAGAATTCATTAAAACAGTTGATTCGTGAACAAATCCTGAACGAGGTAATTTATACATGATCAAAAGGACTTATAGGCTGTATTTGAATGATATTATCCAGGCAATGAACAAAATTGAAAAGTACTCGCAGGGTTTAGATTATGATTCTTTTGTTAACAATGATATGGTTGTCGATGCAGTGCTGAGAAATATTGAAGTCATTGGCGAGGCGGCAACCCAAATCCCAGAAAATGTGAGGCAACAATACTCACACATCCCCTAAAAAAATTATTGTATTAAGAAACATTGTCATTCATGAATATTTTGGCGTAGACCTCGACAACATCTGGACAATAGTAGCTGAAAATATTCCAGAAACAAAACCACAGTTAGAAGATATGTTTGAAGAATTGCAGAAGAAAGAACACCCATGAAAAAAATCGCCCTATTCGCCTTCAACGGAGAGCCGATGTGCTTCGTCCACGTGCTGCTCAATGCTCTGGATATGAAAGAAAAAGGATACGACGTGCGAGTTATTATCGAAGGGTCGGCGACCAAATTGGTGGAGGAACTTGCGGATCCGACCAAGCCGTTCGCCAATCTCTATCAAAAAGTCAAAGACCAGGGATTGATCGACTGCGTGTGCAAAGCCTGCTCTGCGAAGATGAATTCATTGAATGCAGCGATGGCGCAGCACCTGCCGCTGTGCGATGAACTGATGGGACATCCGAGCATGGCGAAATATATGGAGCAGGGATTCGAGATTATTACATTTTGATTGTAGGACAGGATGCCATCCTGTCCTACAATGTAGGACAAGATGCTATCTTGTCCAGATCAGTAAGGCAAGATGCCATCTTGCCCTACAGATCCCAAAATAATGGGAGGACGTGCCTGCATTCGAGGCATGAGGATTACCGTTGCTTTGATTGTGAATCTGTTTTCTAATGGCATGTCTGTAGAAGAGATTCTCGAGGATTATCCCTATTTGGAAGAAGAAGATATTAAGCAGGCTTTAAAATTTTCAGCGGCAACTTTTTGACAAAATCTGTTAGGCATCTGCAAGGTGTCAAATTTTAAGTCATTGCGAGAATCCGTCCCCCGACTGGCGGACGGAGAAGGAGCAATCCGCTTTACTAAAGAGTTGACAGATTCCTCACCGCCGATTGGCGGTTCGGAATGACAGGCTTTCTCATTTTGCATGTGTGAAAAAATCTGGTTAGAGGGAGAAAATTAAAATTGAAAATTCCATTGATTATTTTTTTAACCATTCTATTAGCGACGGCATTTTCGTACGCCCAAACCTTCAGCGACGCCACCCAATCCTGCATTGATTGCCACGAGAGCATCCAGCCTGGCATCGTGCAGGACTGGCTGAGCAGCCGCCATGCGAAAATGACACCTGCCGAGGCGCTGAAAAAAACAAAGCTGGAGCGCCGCATTTCCAATGAGAGCGTTCCCGCTGAACTGGCAAATAGCGTGGTCGGCTGCTTTGAATGTCATGGGCTGAATACGGAAAAGCATCAGGACAGCTTCGAGCATTTCGATTATAAAATCAATGTAGTCGTCTCGCCGAAGGATTGCCAGACCTGCCATCCCGTGGAGGTAGAGCAATATTCGACGAGCACCAAAGCGCACGCCATCGGCAATTTGGCCCAGAATCCGATTTACGATTCATTGGTGGAAACCACTGTCAGTCCCAAGACCATCGAGGGGGATAAAATCGTTCAGGGCCAAGCCTCCCATTTCACCAGGCGGGAGACCTGCTTTGGCTGCCATGGCACCACGGTGGAGGTGAAAGGCATGAAAACGATCAGCGCCGAGCTGGGCGATGTGGAAGTGCCCGATCTGACAGGCTGGCCCAACCAGGGGGTGGGACGGATCAATCCTGATGGCAGCATGGGCGCTTGCACCTCATGCCATCCTCGACATGCGTTTTCATTGGTCGATGCCCGCAAGCCGTACACCTGCAGCCAGTGCCATCTCGAGCCCGACGTCCCTGCCTACAATGTTTATAAAGAGAGCAAGCACGGGAACATCTTTTTCGCTCGGGGCCACGGCTGGAACTTTGACAGTGTGCCATGGGTTATAAGTAAAGATTTTCAAGCGCCGTCATGTACGGTTTGCCATAGTTCTTTGATCACAACTCCCGAGGGCAAGGTGGTGGCGGTACGGACGCACAATTTCGATTCCCGCATCTGGGAGCGGATTTTCGGCCTGATTTATAGCCATCCCCAGCCGAAAAGCGGTGCGACGCACATCATCAAAAACGCCGATGGATTGCCACTGCCCACGACGTTCGACAATCGCCAGGCTTCGGATTTTTTGATCAGCCAGCCTGAAGCGAAAACCCGACAGGGTCAGATGGAAAAAATCTGCCAGAGTTGTCATTCCACGGATTGGGTGCAAAAGCATTTTGAGAAATTCGATAATACAAATAAAGAAACCAACGGCATGGTATTAGCGGCGACCCAATTATTGCAAAAAGCCTGGGACAAAAAGATTGCTGATAATAAAAATCCCTTCGATGAAACGATCGAGCTGAAATGGGTGCAACAGTGGCTATTCTATGCCAATTCGGTCCGCTATTCTTCAGCCATGACAGGTGCGCCTGATTATGCGTCGTTTAAAAATGGCTGGTGGTATTTGACGAAGACGCTCAGGGAGATGAAAGATAAAATAGAAAAGAAATAGTATTTATTTCATAGGATGATATGGAAACGATTCGACAAATAATTAGAACGCCACGGAATCACGAGATTAAAATTACCATTCCTCACTACATCCCAGAAGATTCCCCTGTGGAAGTTCTATTAATTTTCAAGGAACGCAGGGATGATTTTGAGAGAAAGATCAATCAGCTAAAAATGGCAGTTAATGATGAGCTGTTCATGAAAGATCTTGAAGAAGTTGCATCGGATTTTAAGGCGGTTGATTTAGAGGATTGGAAGGAATCGTGACCAATTTTAGGTGGCATATTTTCCTGGCTAATCTTGATCCTGTTATTGGTTCAGAGCAAGGCAACACTCGGCCTGTTCTGGTGATTAGCGAAGAAGAAATCAACCAAATATTGCCTGTTGTCAACGTCTTACCAATTACTTCAAGAAAACCAGGTCGCCAGATTTATGCAAATGAAGTACTGATACCTGCTGGAACTGCTGGCTTAGAGAGGGAATCGATAATCTTATGCTATCAAATTAGGACATTAGATAAAGTACGCTTAACAAAATTGATTGGCAAAATCGAAAGCTATGAGTTGCGACAAAGTATTTTAGATGCGCTAAATTTTCAATTAGGACTTACATAGAAATTGTAAGTGAATGATATATTAGCTAACCGAAAGGATCCTGTATGACTGCACAAAAAGCCGATCTTCAGGCCCTGCAATTGGCGTTGAAGATGGAAACCGATGGTTATAATTTTTTCAAAGATGCAGCCACACGTGCCCAAAATCCACTCACCAAAGAGGCATTCGAGTATTTCGCCAAATGGGAGCTGGAGCATGTGGAGTTCATCAAAAAGATGTATCAAAAGTTGAACGACACGGGCGAGTGGCTGTCAGTGGAATTGATGAACCAGAAAGTGGGCGATGCGGCGGTGGCGATCAAGACGATTTTCAAGCAAAAGCATGAAGAGATCGACAAGCACGTGAAGGTTGCCACCAGCGATCTGGAAGCTTACGTTCTGGCTCGAGATATTGAAGATAAGGCGACTGTCTTTTATAAACAGAAGGCGGACGCTGCTGCCGATCCCTCGGCCAAGAAGTTCTTCACTTTTATGATCGACGTCGAGCGAGAGCATTATAATATTCTCAATAATTCGTATCGTTATCTCCAAAATCCGTCGCTTTATAATCTGGAGGAGGAGAATTGGATGTTTGATGGAGGCTAAATCGATTTTAGATTTACGATTTCGGATTTTAGAATTAGATCAATCTACCTGAATATAATTTTGACATCCCTCTGAATTCCCGTTCAAAGGGGCACTTTTTAAATTCCCCCTTTGAGGGGGGCCAGAGGGGATGTAAAATCTAATAGGACCAGACAACTTCAATTTACCAAATAAAATTAAATCAAATGAGGAGTCAACGTATGAAAGCTATGGTCGATCCTGATCTCTGCACTGGCTGTGAGCTTTGTGTGAGCACCTGCCCCGAGGTATTTGAGATGGACGGCGACGTGGCCAAGGCTATTGTCGATGTCGTCCCGCCCGATTCGGAAGACTGCGCTCGTGAAGCGGCTGAGGATTGTCCAGCAGAGGCAATTAAAATCGAATAGCTCATTGCTTTTCAAGTTTTAATTATCCTGATCGTCAATAGATGCTGGATGCAGCTCGGCTGGTCCAGCATCTTGATTATTTAGGTTGCTGAATTTGTCCTATTTTTAGGACAGGATGCCATCCTGTCCTACAATTTAAAAATTTTCGGAGAATGAACTTGTCCAATTCGCCGCATCTTTCATCCTCGATCTTCATCGAATTGGGCAGCTCCACCATGGCATCTGCTATCCCACATTCAAATAAAACGACCGAATTCGCAGCACGAGGAGAACGTGGCGTTCACCTGCGACAAGACGGTCATGTTCCCTTGCCGCCGATTCTTTACCGTTCATATTCAATATTGAGGTTATTTTTATTATGAAAATCAAAATAGATGGCATGTCCTGCCAGCACTGCAAGATGGCCGTGGAAAAAGCATTGTCAAAGGTGCCTGGCGTGAAATCCTATTCCGTCGATCTGGATAAGGGGGAAGCCCAGGTCAGCGGTAATCCAGAGGCGCAATCAGTAATTGATGCGATTGATAAGATAGGTTATCGAGCGAAATTGATAGAATAAAGATGCACTCCACTTTAGCTGTGTATCTAAAACATCAAAAAGTAGATGTCATTCCGAACGAATCCGCCAATTGGCGGAGGAGTGAGGAATCTCTCAATTAAACGGAATCAATTACTTGTACAGATTCCTCACTTCGTTCGGAATGACAGGTCTTATCTAAGATTTTCATTTTCGCACAGTTCGTGAAAGTGGCGTTTGTTTTTCTTGTCCTTCATAAGGAAAACCAATCATGTTCAAAATAGAATTCCTGAAGCAAAAAGTCATGCGGACCGTGGTGTATACATTGCTTCCTGTCACGGTCGCTGCGGTTTACTTTTTCGGCTGGCGCAGTCTGGCGATGGTGGTGCTGTCGGTCATCAGTTGCGTGATCACTGAATGGCTATTTGTTCGGGGCGCCAATGGCAAAGTTTCCGAAGCCGTCTTCGTCACCGCATTTCTCTACGCCCTATCTTTGCCGCCCACGCTACCGCTGTACATGGTGGTCATTGGAGCGGTCTTTGCCATCACATTCGGCAAAATGGCGTTCGGCGGCTTTGGCAATAATGTGTTCAATCCCGCCATGGTCGGTAGGGCGTTTGTCTATATCACTTTTCCGATTCAAATGACCAATCGCTGGATTCCCGCTGCCAATTTCTCGGATTTTCCAGGGGGATTTGCTGCTTGGCAATTTCACACCACGCCCGATTATCTTTCGGCCATCACAGAAGCCACGCCGCAAATTGCATACAAAGAAGGCGCTGCCAATTTGCCCAGCTATCTTCAATTGCTATTTGGCAACATCAATGGTCAATTCGAGCGACTGGGTGAGACGACCCTCATCGGCGCAGGCTCGATGGGAGAGGTTTCGGCCATTTTGCTGCTGATCGGTGGGCTATATCTAGTTTACAAAAAAGCGGCTAATTGGCGGTTGGTGGTCAGCTTTTTTGTGACCTATCTGGTTTTCGATGGCATCCTTCATCTGATCGTTCCTGCCAAAGTGCCGAATCTGCTGTTCGGTCTTTTGGCAGGCTCGACCATGATGGGCGGATTTTTCATCGTGACCGACCCTGTTTCGGCGCCCAAGCAGGACTTCACCCGTTATGTTTACGGCGCCATGATTGCCATTTTTACCATCATCATCAAATCGTTTGCCTTGTTTTCGGGCGGATTGACGTTTGGCGTGCTATTGGGCAACATGTTTGGGCCGTTGATTGATTTTTATGTGAAAAGTTATAAGGATAAAAAGAAAGCGCTTTCAGTGAGCAGTAAACAGTGATCAGTGTCTCAGTGATCAGTGATCAGTGATCAGTAATCAGTAATCAGTAATCAGTGATCAGTGATCAGTGATCAGTAACAAATGGAAGTTAGTAAAGTGTTTCGTATTCGGTTTTGAACTAAAACCACCGAGTTTTATTAATAGCGTCATTCCGAACGAAGTGAGGAATCTGTAACAGAATTATCAGACTATAAGATTTCTCTCCGCCAATTAGAGAATAGAGATGACAGAAAGATGAGTTTTTATTCAAGCACGAATTAAAGTTGAAACATATCGTTTCATGGCGGCGATCAGTCTGCCGACTTAGAAACGGAAACGAAGCAATCTGCTAATTTGAAAAGATTTCTTCTCAGCCAAAAGCAGTATCGCAAGGACGAGGATAATTCAGATTCTTTACCAAGATTAAATACAAAATTAAGAGTATATCCAATGAAAAAAGGGCTATTCACTATTTTATTCATGGTCGTCGTGACCATCGTCTTTATTTCGGCGCTGGCGTCGATCAATGAGCTATCGAAAGAGCGGGTTTTGCAGAACGCCAGGATCGATCAATACAAATCGATCCTTTATGCGTTCGATATCTTCCCAGAGAAGATTAGCGAGCAAGAGCTGGGGCTAACCAGCACCACCAACGATATCCCGTGGAAACAGGACGAAATCCTCAGGGCAGTGCAAAGCCAGATCCGAACGGTGAAACTCCCCGTTACGGCCGAGCAGGCTCAATTATTAAAAGATAGCTTTCTCACAGTGAAAGATTCGGTGGAGATTTTCGTGCGAACCAATGAGCGAGGCGAGCCCATCGCCTACGGTTTTCCGCTGCGAGGCAAGGGCTTGTGGGGTACGATTACCGCCTTTGGGGTGATCTCTGCTGATCTGAAAAAAATGATCGGCATTGATTTCACCGAGCAGGTAGAAACTCCAGGCCTGGGCGCCCGCATCACCGAAATCGAATTCAAATATTTCTTCCGCAATCTCGATCTGAGCCGCTTTCATGATCCAGCCTCGCCCACTCCTCCTTTGGTGCTGGTCAAAAAGAAGGACAAGACCAATCGGGAGGAATCGACCAACAGCTTCCAGGCCATCACAGGCGCCACCCAGACGGTAAATGGAGTGTTGAAAATGGTAAATACGGATTTGCGGTTTTATATCGAGGTGATTCGGGGGAATGAGGCAATGGTAAAAAATGGAGTGGTGGAGTGATGGAGTGGTGGAGTGATGGAGTAGTGGAGTGTTGGAGCAGGGGAGTATTGGAGTACTGAAATAATGGAGTTTTGGAGGAATCGAGATCGTTGAATATACCAAATTTCGGAACAAGAATAGGGGGTATATGAAACTGGAAGTGTGGCAAAAGTCTATCGAATTGTATCGGATCATCTGGAAAGTCATTTATGAAGATATAAAATTGGACTTCAAACTGCGCTCCCAACTCGCTGATGCGGCACAATCAGTTTCCTCAAACATTGCTGAAGGATATAGCCGCCGCTCTATCAAGGAGTATATTCAATTTTTATACATTTCATTATCCTGTTTAGCCGAAGTCCTGACCCGAATCATTGGCTTGAAAGTCACCAATCAAATAACCGAAGCACAATTCAACATGATCGATTCTTTGCATTATGAAATCGAAAATAAACTTCTACGCTTAGTCGAAAGCCTGGAACGAAAACGAGATGACGGCACCTGGGTTGACTACATCTCTGATGAAATAGCGGAGTACAATCCATGAGAATATTGTGGCAATCTTTTTCATTACTCCAGAACTCCAAAACTCCAATACTCCGTTTTCAGGTATGATAATAAATTTTGATTCGAGGACTCTATGCCAAAACCAAAACCAATCGACATCATTCGAGACGATCTCTGGAAAAACAATCCCGTCACCGTGCAGATTTTGGGCATTTGTTCCACGCTGGCGGTGACGAACATTTTTTTGAACACGCTCATCATGGGCCTGGGCTTGATTTTTACCACGGCATTCTCGGCGTTGACGATTTCGTTGATGAGAAATATCATTCCCGCCCGAGTGCGGATGATGGTGCAAACGCTGGTCATTGCCGTTTATGTGGTGATCGTTGATATTTCGTTGAAAGCCTACGTGCCCGACATCAGCAAGGCGCTGGGGCCGTATGTGGGTCTCATCATTACCAACTGCATCGTGATGGGCCGACTGGAGGCATTCTCCTCGTCCAATCCGCCTGGGCTGGCGTTTCTGGATGGGATTATGTCGGGCATCGGCTATTCGTATGTCTTGCTGGTGATCGCCTTTGTGAGAGAATTGCTGGGATTTGGCACGATCCTGGGCTACCAGGTGATGAATCCGCTGATGCACGCCATCGGCTATTCCGAGGGCTGGATCCAGTGGGCCTTTATGATCATGGCGCCTGGCGGATTTTTCATGCTGGCGATGTTTATTTGGGTGGCTAATAATATTGCCACTCATAAAGTGGTTCATAAAGGATAATTTGGTTTAATTTAATTAGCCCCATTCATGTGCAAATTTGGGTCATTTCGATCCGCCAGCAGGCGGAGAAAAATCTGGTATTAACGGTAAATAATCAAAGAAAAAGATTCTTCAATCCGCTTTGCGCCTACATCAGTGACAATATCCGATTGTTCTGTCATTCCGAACGGAGCGCAGCGGAGTGAGGAATCTCTAAGATTTTGAGATAAATGCATTATAAAGATTCTTCGCTGCGCTCAGAATGACATTTAGAATTAAATATACAACATATTCACAACGCTTGTCCGTTCAGAATGAAATTATTAAGAATAACTTGAGCAAACCAAAATAAGCAGGAGCTTCGATATATGGAAGGCCTATCCCCCTGGGTGATATTTTTTGCATCGATCTTTACAGGCAATATTTTGCTGGTCTATTTTCTGGGAATGTGTTCGTTTCTATCAGTCTCGAAACAAGTGAATACCGCTTTGGGACTGGGGCTGGCCGTGACATTTGTTTTGACCATCACTTCGGCGCTGAACTATGTAGTCTTTTTTTATGTTTTGGAGCCATTGGGCATTGAATACCTGCGCTATATCGCATTCATTATCGTGATTGCGGCGGCGGTGCAGTTGCTGGAGATGATCATCGAGCGAATTTCAGAGCCATTGTACATCAACCTGGGGATTTTTCTGCCGCTGATCACGGTCAATTGTGCTATCCTGGGCGTGTCGCTGTTTATGGTCATCCGAAAATACACGTTCATTCAAAGCGTGCTGTTCGGCGCAGGCAGCGGGCTGGGCTGGCTGCTGGCGATTCTGGCGCTGGCAGGAATTCGGCAGCGATTGAACGAGAGTAAAATTCCCGCAGGATTGCGGGGGCCTGGGATTGTGCTAATTATTTCTGGGATCATGGCCATGGCGTTCATTGGGTTTTCAGGGATTGTGCAGATACAATGAAAAATTCCAAATCCCAAAAACAAATCTCAAATAAATTTCAAAAATCAATTATCAAATTTAAAACTTCTTGAGTAACTGGGAAATTGGACAATTTGGCGATTGGGTTGTTGGGAAATGTAGGAAGGCGATGATTGATTGTTCGGGTGATTAAGGTGATCAAATCATGGAAAAGAATGATTTGGCCTTCCGAAAAATAGGCACGGAATCAAAATGAAAAAGTTATTTGTCTGCTTTGCGATCATTTCGGTGATCAGCTTCTGCAGAAATGAAAAAAATCCTGTGAAGCCTGGTCTTTATGATGGCTTTGCCATCTACACCCTGGCCGATAGCACCGTGACGGCTACCGATGCAGCACAAAAACCTCTCGATTTGTTAAGCCTTGCCGACAAGCCGCTTGTTGAAGATAGCGACCTGGAATATTATCAATGGAGTGACCATACCTTTTCGTTAAGATCTGAAGCCAATGAAAGGGTCAGACAACTGGCCAAGTCACGGCCGACAGTTTTTGGTATCCCCTTCATTGTGATGGCCAATAAGGAGCGGATCTATCTGGGGGCGTTCTGGTACGCTTTTTCATCCGTCGCTCCATTTTTCCCAACGATTGAGGTTACAGGCTATATGCTCCAGGACTATGGCTCTACTGTTTTGAAGATTAAAAAATCATGGGTCGAAGGCCAGCCTGATGTGCGGAATGATGCTCGGATTTATCAGGCGTTGAAAAAGGCGGGAGTGTTGATACCGTGAGGCTTAATTTCCAAATTCCAAACCTGTCCGACAACTGGCCATAGGCGTCAACTTAAGCGGCTACTCAAGGAGGCGCTGTCATTCTGAGGAGCGAAGCGACGAAGAATCCCTTCAATAAACGCACCTACTTTCGTTAAATCAAGAGATTCTTCGCTCTCCGCCAGTTGGCGGATCGCTCAGAATGACATTGCACTTCTAATTTGACGCCAATTGACAACTGGCGGATAAATTTCAATATTCAATTTCAAAACTGATTGGATAATTAGGCAAATAGGTAATTTGGTAATTGGGAGATTGGGAATCGATCGCTATGACGTATTTTTGATTAATGCACACTGTTTGTTTCGGTCATTAAATATTGAAGTTTGAGATTTATTTGGAATTTGGAAATTGGGTTTTGAAATTTATGTTAAAATGAGGAATTATGTTTTTAAAAATCATCATCGCTACGCTATCGATGGCAGGCATTAGTGCGCTGCTTTCTATTCTACTGGTGATCGCTGAACATTATCTGGCCAATTATGGGGATTGCAAGATTACGATCAATGGCCAAAAAGAACTGATTGTCAAGGGTGGCTCATCGCTGCTGGCAAGTTTGGGCCGAGAAAAGATCTTTTTGCCCTCAGCCTGCGGCGGACGGGGAACCTGTGCTTATTGCAAATGCAAAGTGCTGGAAGGAGTCGGGCCAATTTTGCCCACGGAGGAACCGCTATTATCCCTTGAGGAACGAAAGAACAACATTCGTCTTTCCTGCCAGGTCAAAGTCAAAAGGGACATGAAAATTGAAATCCCCGAAGAGCTGTTCAATATCAAAGAGTTCAAGACCAGGGTGGCGTTCATCAAGGATTTAACGCATGACATCAAGTTGATCCGATTTGACTTGATTGAGCCCAATGAGATCAATTTTAGGGCAGGGCAGTATGTCCAGTTGGAAACTCAGCCGTACGATGGCGTCAAAGAGGTGGTACAGCGGGCGTATTCGATGTGCTCGCCTGCGTATGAGAAGCATTATGTGGAGTTGATGATTCGTCTCGTGCCCGAGGGGATTTGTACCACCTGGGTCTTCAAGCATTTGAAGGAGGGCGATATCGTGCGATTGATTGGGCCCATGGGCGATTTTCATCTGCACGAGGGGGATGGTGAGATCGTGATGGTGGCAGGCGGCTCGGGCATGGCACCGATGGTGTCGTTGTTGGCGGATATGGCAAAAAACAAAGAGACTCGGAAAATCACTTACTTTTTTGGGGCGCTGGCAAAGAAGGATATGTTTTATGTAGAGGAAATGAAGGAATTCGAGCGACAGCTCCCCAATTTTAAATTTATCCCTGCGCTCTCAGCACCCGAGCCTGGCGATGATTGGGATGGAGAAATCGGATTGATCACTGTTCCACTGGAAAAGCATCTGAAACAGATCGACACAAGCAAAGCCCAAGGATACTTGTGCGGCAGCCCTGGTATGATCAATGCTTGCACGGCGGTCATGAAAAAATACGGCATCACCTCGGATCGGATTTTCTTTGATCCGTTTGGATAATTAAGATGTAGTCCTCTTTCAAAGTGGGCTATATCTTATCGCTCCAACGGATTTTATTTTCTACTAGTGAAAAAGCAGCGACGAATAATTTATTTAAAAAATCAGCCGTAGTTCTATCATCCGAGGGCAAATTATTTATTAGTT
Organism: candidate division KSB1 bacterium; assembly: GCA_034506395.1. Taxonomy (NCBI): domain Bacteria; kingdom Pseudomonadati; species Candidatus Zhuqueibacterota bacterium. Next base: position 97,215 of record JAPDPQ010000020.1, read on the forward strand.
CTCTTTTTGTATTTGAAACTTCCATCTTGCAATATAATCTATTTTATCACCGAAAATGAGGATGCGACGAGATGAGCTCTCCCAAAAGTGAAAACAAATCATCTAACCAAACAAATCTAGGATATTTGCTTATTCAAGTTGTGTTAATTGTTATAGGAGTGCTTCTGGGGCTGGCAGCCAATGAGTGGCGTGTGGCACGTGCCGAGAAGGCTCAGGCAAAAAATGCGCTTCGCTACATTAAAGATGAACTGCAACGCAATAAAGAGCACGTCGCCAAAATCCTTCCATATCACACCAAATTGAGTGATACGCTAAAAGTATTTGCCGCAACGCTCTCTATGAATAAAAGAAAATTATCATTCTCAGATTTATACCGAGCAATGCCCAGCGGATTTGGCATTCCATTATTAGAAAAAACAGGGTGGCAGCTTGCCAATCAAACGGGGGCTATTGATCACATGGATTATGATCTTGCAGTATCGTTGTCAAAACTATATGCAGTGCAGGATTTCATCCAGGCAAAATATCTTAAAGTCGGAGACAACTTTTACGTTGCTGGTAATATTAATTTAAAAGATATGAGCGGCTTGATTATTAGTTTGGCGTTGCTGGCGAATGATATTCTTATTAATGAGCAGGAGCTTTCAGAATTATATGAGGCGATGATCAAGAAGCTGTGAAGATGTCAGAAAAGATGTAGCCCACTTTGAAAGTGGACTACATCTTTCAAGATTTTCCCAACGGATTGAAACAACCCAACTGATGAAATTAAATTTAAATCTCCGTTATGCTGTTTCAATCAGTTGGATAGAAAAACGTCAGCATCTCATATCCAAAAGATTAAAATCATCATTGGAGTCAAAACATGAAACCTACCCCACTCGAAACCAAACTGCTCGATAGTTTCAAACCAGGCAAAATCACCAATGACGGCTTTTAAATGACGGTAATCGAAATGTTCATGATTTTAAAATTAATTGATATGAAAAGGAAATAGATATGATTTCAAAAAAACAAATCGATTCATTGGTCAATATCATAATTAAAAAATTTAATCCTCAAAAAATCTTTTTGTTCGGCTCCTATGCTTATGGCAATCCTGCAATGGAGAGCGATCTTGACCTTTGCATTATTACTAAGCTTGGAGGGAAAAGAAAAATCGAATTAATACGAGACATTCGAAAAGAAATAAGAGGCTATTTTCAATTCCCGCTGGATATTCTTGTTTATGATTACATCGAGTTTCAGCAGCGATCATCGCTTCCTAACACATTGGAATATAAAATATCAAAACAAGGAATTCTGATCAATGGATAAATTCCAGATTGTCCAGGAGTGGTTTGATATTGCTGATACAGATTTAGCATCTGCTAAATATTTGCAATCCATGCATCCCATTCCCATCGAAATAATTTGTTACCATTGCCAACAATCCGCTGAAAAATATTTAAAAGGTTTCTTGGCGTGGAATGAACATGAAGTAATTAAAACCCATGATTTGGTTTTGCTAAACCAATTATGTCTCAGTTATGATGAAGGATTCAAATCAATTGAAGAGGAATGCTTGCGATTAACTGATTATGCTGTGAATGTCCGATATCCTTATCCGATGGATTTGAATGAAACCGATATGAAATTGGCGATCAAAGATGCGGAGAAAATAAAAGAGTTCGTTCTAAATAAAGTTAGGTCAGCAAGTCCAAACTAAAATGTAACATATCGGACCAGGCGATGCATTTCATCTTCATTCCCAGCGAATTCAAACAACCCAACTGATAAGAGTCTCAGGACAAAATCCGTTATGCTGTTTCAATCAGTTGGATAGAAAAACGTCAGCATCTCATATCCAAAAGATTAAAATCATCATTGGAGTCAAAACATGAAACCTACCCCACTCGAAACCAAACTGCTCAATAATTTCAAACCAGGCAAAATCACCAAAGACGGCTTTCTGGGCGAGGACACCCGACATGTGCACGACATCATTCAGGAAGATTTGCTCACGCTCTCCCGCCTGGGCGTAGAGGCGGAAGCCATTGCTGATCGGCTCCAATATTTTATTGAAGAAGGAAAAAAAGGATTGGAGACGAAGGTCGATCTGGGCGATTTTACGGTTCAAATTTCCTGGGATCGGGGACTGCTGCCCTGTCCCTTTGGCGAGCCGAGACGGCAACACAAAATTATCGCCACGCTGGTCAATAAAAAATTGAACAAAGAAATCAAATATTCTCAGTTGAATGTGCACATGATCAAAGAACATGGTTTTTTTGAGGGGAAGGGGAGCACCTTTCGGTTGGAGCCTGAGGAACTGGTTCAGGTATTAGAATTGAAGCGTGCTTAATATCTAAATTCCAGATCTCAAAAAACAAATTCCAAATAAATTCCAATGAACAAAATGTCAAATTCCAATCAGAAAGATGGTTCGGACGCTGGCCTTTGTCCTGAGTATGATCTAGCAGAGCGATTAAAAAAATGAAGTTCGTGGGAAATATCCCGAACGGTTTCGTGCAGGTACGAATTTAGTTTTGCTCGAACCTGATATTGCCAGAGCTTTTCCTACTGACAAATCAGTTAATGAAGCTTTACGTCTAGTAATCCAATTAACCAGAATTCCCAATCATAAAAAACGAGTAGCATTACGGTAAGTCAATTAATATATGGCCAATCAATTCCAAAAATTCCTTGCTGTCATTGAGGCGCTCAATAAATTTGAGGTTGAATATGTTCTGGTGGGCGGCGTCGCTGTGATTCTTCATGGCCTGGAGCGATTAACTCGGGACATCGATATTTTTGTCGAGGATTCCGCTACAAATATTGATCGGCTCAAAATGGCGCTGCGTTCGCTTTATGATGATCCAGAGATCGATGAGATTACATTAGATGAATTGCGTAACTATGCAGTGATTCGCTACGGGACACCCGATGGATTTTATATCGATATTATGACTAGGCTTGGTGAGACCTTCTCGTTCCAAGATCTGGAATATGAAACCATCGAGTTTGGTCAGATAAAAATAAAAATTGCTACGCCAGAAACGCTCTTTAAGATGAAGCAAAACACCTTGCGGCTTCAGGATAAAGCTGATGCTTTATTTTTGCAAGAAATCATCCAACAGCGAAAATCGGATCAATAAAATTATGCCTATCTATAAATATAAAACCTTTGAAGAGGCCGAACAGGCGCTTTGGAATTTCAATCCCGATGAGAAGTACTTGCAGCGAGTGGAAGAGTTGTGGGAATTTGCCAATCAGTTGAATCCCATTGTTTATCCCAGAGGGATTTTTAAATTCAAGACAATTGAAGAGGCCAATCGCCATCGGGAAGCAATCGAGATTGAACATGTAAAAAAGGTGGCCGTTCGGAGAATGGGATACGCTCGATCGGAAGAATAAATCTATTATTCCATGGCTTAGAAATTAGCACGCCTGTTGAAGGAGCACAAAATGCGACTTTTTACGCTGGATGCCAATGGCAAGATGGTTCCCTATCAGGAAATGAAATTTAAATTTGAAAACAGGGAATCTGATTTAGAAGACCTCCTTGAAAACAACCCTGAATATTTTTTTGAAAACACCAAAATATTAATTATCGGCCGCCAGATCACCACCAATCTTGATTCATCTCTTGACCTCCTTGGCATTGATAAAGCGGGTAATACCGTAGTCATCGAATTAAAACGGGACAAGACGCCTCGGGATACTATCGCTCAATTGTTGGAGTATGCCTCATTTGTCGAGAATTTGGATTATTCACAGCTAAATGAAATCTATCAAAATTATTCTGGAGAGGAAATTAGTCTGGAGGATTACCATCAACAATATTTCCAGAGCGAGCTCGATGAAAAAGTTTCATTCAATAAGTATTCAAAACTTGTGATTGTCGCACATGAAATAACCCGAGAGATCAAACAAACTGCTCAGTATCTCAGAAAAAAGGGTCTGGATATTTATTGCTTGGAGTTCAAATATTTTAGTACCCAATCAGGTGAAAAAATCATCTCATGTGATGTGGTAGTGGGCGAAGAAGAATTTCTTCGCCAAAAAATAGAATCAAAATCGCTTCCCAAAATAGATGAGAAGCAATTCCGAAAGTCTTTGGATAAGTTTGGCACCAGAGTATTTGATCGCATTTTTCAATTTGCTAGACAAAACCAGCTTTTGTTTCGCTGGGGCTCTAAAGGCTTTTCGCTGAATCTGGAAATGGAGGGCGGATTTGTGGGATTATTTTTTGGATACCCACCCGACTCGGTATTCAAGCAAAGCATTTACACGGGATTCGAAGAAATAGCTAAAAAGGTGAACAATTCGGAAGAGATAATTTCGGATTATCGTACCAAGCTGGAACAACTCGGCTATTTTGTCCCTGCAAAATCGAATTTAAAATGGATCATTGATACGGAGTATTCGGATCAGCACATTATTGATTTTCTCCAAGTCATTGATGATCTCATGTCAAAAATTAAAGCGAACGGTTTGAAAGCAAATATTTGAGATGAGTAAGCGGATTAATTCTCATCCAATAAAGATGAGCAATAGACATGTCGATTCGCTTCAATTAGCGCAATTAGCGGTCAAGCATGTCTAATAAAATTTTTTCACGATAATTTCCCTCCACATTTTAAGATGCTGAAAAAAATCCTTGATTTTGTGATTAATTTAATTTATATTGTATTCCAATTTAAAATCATTCCAAATTGAAAACCAACCAAATTAGAAGGAGATCTAGCTATGGAACACGTAACTGAAACCTCCGAGGTCAAGGTAGTAAGCCTGCCTCGCATTGGCGATCCAGCGCCGCAATTTGAGGCTGATACCACATTTGGCCATCTCAAATTGGAAGACTTTAAAGGAAGCTGGCTCATTCTTTTCTCGCACCCCGCTGATTTTACCCCTGTTTGCACTACTGAATTTATTGCATTCGCCCAGATTCAGGATAAGCTACGTGAGCTAAATTGTGAATTGATGGGACTGAGTATTGATAGCACCTATTCGCACATTGCCTGGGTACGGAATATCGAAGAGAAAATGGGCGTGAAGATTAATTTCCCGATTATAGCGGATCTGAACAAAGAGGTTGCCACCAAATATGGCATGATCATGCCAGGCGAAAGCAAGACCGAGACCTCCCGCTGCGTGTTTGTGATCGATGACAAGCAGATCGTTCGGGCAATTATTTACTATCCGTTGACGACTGGTCGAAACATGGATGAGATTCTGCGCCTGATTCAGGCATTGCAGACCAGCGACAAGTACGGCGTGGCGACTCCAGCCAACTGGCGTCCTGGCGACAAAGTGATCGTGCCGCCGCCCAAGACGCAGGAGATGGCTGAGGCAAGGATGAAGGAAGGCTACGAGTGTAAGGATTGGTATTTCTGCAAGAAAGAATTGAAAAAGTAGCTTCTTTGGTAACTGGGCAATTTGGATCACCGAATTGAAACACAGGAGTGCGGCGCCTTTATCTACCGCATGAATGATTGTTATCCTAGAATAAGCGTAATTTCTGATTACAGATTTCTTAATGAATTTGAGAAATTGTATTTCCACAAACATACTTTAACAAGGTGAAAAATTATGGCATGCATTAATCCTGATGGAACCATTTCCGATTCAGCAAAGGGAATGCTGAAGCTGCTCCACTCGCCAATGACAGCCGAACAGGTAGCGCAGCAAACAGGACATCCGCTGTTTCGGGTGCGCAGCAGCCTGCGGGAACTGGTCGATGGGGGATTGGTGAAATTGGAGGCGGAACGGTATTCGATTACCGAGAAGGGCAAGGAGAAGATTGGGTAATTGGGTAATTTGGTAATTAGTACCTTAAAGAAAACCATTGAATTTGAAGTAAAAGTGTCATTCCGAACGAAGTGAAGAATCTGAATTTTCATAAAGTATAAGAGTCACAGATTTCTCTCCGCCAACTGGCGGATCGAAATGACAGAAAGGTGAGCTTTCGTTCGAGCGCTAATTAGGGAGATGTCCGTCCTCCGCCAATCAGCGGATGACGGTCGCTTGCCTAAAAGAGAACTTTTTTGAAAGCTTTCAACGTTGAAATCAAAAATATAGGTCTAAAAAATTTTCGAAGAACAATTAATTCAGAAGGAGAGACAATTATGATATCCGACAAAATGGCTGCAAAAATCAATGAACAAATCAAAAATGAATTGTACTCGGGCCATCTGTATCTGTCGATGGCGGCTTATTGCTCGTCAGTCGATATGGATGGCTTTGCCAATTTCTTTATTGTGCAGGAGCAGGAAGAACGGGCTCATGCCATGAAATTTTATCACTATCTGGTGGAGCAAAACAAGGATGTGAAAATCTACGGCCTGGATCAGCCCAAGCAGGATTTTAAATCACTGACCGAAGTATTCGAGCTGGCCTGGAAGCATGAGCAGCAAGTGACCAAATGGTTGAATGAGATGATGCATCTGGCTGTGGAAGAGAAAGATTACGCTACTCAGAGTTTATTGAAATGGTACATTGACGAGCAAGTGGAAGAAGAAGCTTCGATGTTGAAAATCTTGAAACAGCTCCAGATGGTGGGCGAAAAAGGGCCTGGCATTTTTATGTTGGATGCGCATTTGAAAGAGCGGAAGTTTAAAGGGTAGATTTCTCAAATTCCAAAATTCAATATCCAAATTCCAAATAAAATCCAATTACCGAAAATTTAAATTCCGAAACAAGGTAATTAGGTAATTGGGTAATTAGGAAAAATGAATCCTTTCGAAGGTTTCGAATCTTGGGAAGGGTGATCCATAGATAAGCAAGAGAAAATAAACATATCTAGACTTCTGCAAAATAGCAGATATCGAGTCATTGCGAGGAGCGAAGCGACGAAGCAATCTTATGGACTAAAGATTGATGAGATTCCTCCCCGCCTACTGGCGGGTCGGAATGACTGGTTTCAGCATTTTGC
>JAPDPQ010000021.1 GCA_034506395.1 candidate division KSB1 bacterium
CAGGCCAAACAGGTAGTTGTAGTTGGCTGAAGCAATGAGCGCCGCCCAAAAGGGAATCGCTTCGATTTGTAGATACATCACCAGCGCATAAAACAACACCCAGAGGGTGCATAGCAGGATGACCCCGAGGACAGTTTTTGGTTTTGTTATTTTCATTTTTAAGGTTGAATAGTTTTTGTATTCTCCCACAGATATGGGATCAAAAAATTCTGTGGCATTTCATGCCGCTGCAATACGACCATTCCGCCGACTGGCGGACGGTTTTGTGAGAGGAAAATCGTCATAGAGCCCGCATTCCTAAACCTGGTAGGTTTAGGAATGCTTTCTTATCGTTTTATCAATATAATCCTATCAAACCAAAAATTCAAGCTCTTTATTTTTTTGCGGCCAATTTCTTTTGCAAATTTGGCATTAAATCATTTTTCACCCAGGAATAGTCAGGATTAATTTGTAGCGCCTTTTCGAAATTTGTTTTTGCAGCTTCCAACTCTCCATTTTCCATCTGAAGCATGCCCAACCAGGTATAAGCTTCCTCATACCCCCAATTGGGCAGCAACGGATCAGTAACTTGGTAACTATTGAAAAAAGCAATAGCCTGTTCGAAATATTGTTGTGCCTTGTCCTTACCGCCACCGAACATTTTTGGCGTAAAATAGGCCGACCAACCAGCGATCAAATGAGTTCGCGGATTATTTGGCTCTAACTCCAGCGCCTTTGCCATTTCTTTACCCGATTTCGGTCCCAGCACCATGGCCGAAAATGGGTTCACAGCGATTTTATTTCCATATAATGCGCCTAAAAGACTGTGCGCTTCTGCAAAGTCAGGCTTACTTGTAACGCAGTTTTGCAACTGCTCGATCCCATCATCAAGAAACGCCTTAGCCTTATCTTGAGCCTCAATAGTAAAATAGAAAGTTGTTAATCGATAATCCGCCAGAGCGAGGTAATATTGCACCAGCCAAGCCTCTGTTGGCTGAGCTGTTATCAGCCGTTCGAAAAAAGCACGAGCTTGCAATAAATCTGCTTCCTGCCAGGTATTTTCTGCCTGTTTTAATTTCTCCTTACCCTGGAGAATTAATGAACTGAAATCATTTTGAGTTTTAGCGAAAGATAGCAGCGCCGTGAAAAAAACGAAAAGTAGGATGAATGTAATGGTGTTTCTCATTTGAGCCTCCTGCTAAATCAAATTTCGTAATGAAAATTTTTCAATTCTTGACCAATAAATGAATCGAGAAAATAAAAACGCTGAAGATCATCTGTTGGTTTCATCCATCAATTTGAGTATATGTCTTCTATCAATCACAAATTAAATGAAACTCCAAAATAAACCGACCTGCCAAACGAGCTATCCACCGCATCCCGCCGCTGATAATCAGACGAATAACGATAATCATAGATGTTGATTCTTCCCTCCAGATTGGAGATGCCTAAATAAAAGACCGTCAGATTTCCTTCGAAAAAGCGTTGCAAATGGGAGAGGGTCAAATCGACTCGCATATAATCTGGAACTCTCGCCTGATGATATTTATCGGGCGCAGGGGTATACGGTTTTCCCGTGGCATAACGAAAGCTGATTCCCGCCGAAAAATTTTTGGGCAGCGTGGCATTCAGCACCAGCGTCAAGTTGTGGGTGATATCGAAATAAGGCGGGGCCAACGTTGGCGCATCCAGCCATTTGCGGCGAGCCTTGAGCCAGCTATATGAAATCCAGCCAGAGATTGGTCCCCAAGAATTTTTGGCAAATACATCGATGCCAGTGGCATAGCCATGCCCCTGATTGACATAATTCAATTGCTCCTCTTCCAGCAGCAGCTTGGAGTAATTTTTATAGTAGCCTTCCAGACGAAAAATTTTATTCTCTTGCTGAAACGCATAGCCGATAATGTAATGTACCGCTTGCATCGAGGACAACTGGGGATTGCCGATGTAAGGATCATAATAGCTCGGCTCAGGAAACTGGTGATAGATACCCCAACTGGCCGTGAGATTCGACTGGGGCGTTAACGAATAGATCAGCGCCAATCGTGGATCAAGTATAAATTTTTTGGAAATGGACTCATACTCACCCCGCAGCCCTGGGGTCATTTTTATTCCCAAAGGACCAAATAACTCCAACTCGATAAATTGAGCGGCTCGGTAGGAATTGTAATCGGTATACACCTGATCGGTTGGCGCAGTAGGGCTTAAATCCAATTCATTTTGGGTGATGGTTCCTGAAATCAAGGTCTGATTCTTAAAAAATTCCATGCCCGCTTGTAAGGTGTATCCCTGGAATGATTCGATCTCAGCATTGAGCCGTGCCTGATAGAGTCGATCCTCAAAATCCAGCTCCATTACGCTCAGCCGCACATCCCGCTTGAAATTGCTGAACGCCAGATTCGCCTGCAATAAAAATTTTTTCTGGACCAGGCTATGGTATTTCAGATGATAAAGCTGGTTGGAATTATTGCCGTGAAAATGAGTCGAATAATCAGGATCGTCGATCTCCACGCCGACTTTATCGGCGGCTCGATAGGCGAAAAATTTGAGCTGGCTTTGCGGATTCATTTTATAAACTGAATTGAAATTGAAATCATAAGAAAATGGATACTGGGAGAAATCCTTGCTGCAGTTATTCAATTGGAACATCATCTTTGTATTGCTGCGATTGCCTGACAGGGAAAAGCCAAATTTGTCATCAACAAGCGGCACAGCCAAATAAATCGATTCAGCCGCCAGTCCCAAGCCCAATCCGATGGCCCGTTGGTCGGGCAGATCGAGGCTTTCCATGGCCAAAGCGCCTGATAGAGCGTTCCCATACTGCGCCGAGAAACCGCCACTGGAGAAGAAAGTCCCCTTCAATAGGAATGGGCTGAACGTCCCGAAAAAGCCACCAGTGGGCGATTCGTATTTATAAGGGTGATTGATGATAGCGCCGTCCAGCAGCACCACCGTTTCCGAGACATCGCCGCCACGGACAAATAAGCCAGCGCCTTCATCGACCTGTTGCAAGCCAGGAAAAGTTTTGATCGCCCAGAACAGATCGGCCGCCGCACCAGGCGTGCGCACCACATCCATGGCTGTGAGCGTGACCCCCTCGCCTTCATCAGTAGCGGTGAAGGCGCTGGCCGTGACCATCACCGATCGCCCTCGTATTTCGATTTGTCTCAATTTGATGTTGATTTCGATGATCGAGCCAGCTTTCAACTCCAATTCTTTTTCAAAAGATTGGTAGCCGATGTAGGAACAGATTAATGTGACTTTGCCCGATGCTTTGGTTTTAAAAGAAAAATTGCCCAGGCTATCCGAAACGCTCCCTTCCATTCGTCCTTTGAGGAAGATATTGGCAAACGGCAGGGGCGTATTTTTCTCGTTAATGACCGAGCCCTTAATCGTACAGATGGGTTCTGGCTGGGCCAAGGAATTTGCAGAGAGGAGGATTGACCAGAGCGCCATCAAAATGAAATAAGTGGTTCTCATGAGCTGTTTTCCCCTTCAAATGAATTCAAAAGATTTCCAGCGGATCGAAAGATCCAGCAGATATGTTTTGTCGCCAATCTTTGGATAAAATAATCAATTGATCTGGATTTTTCAAAACATTATCCGCCAATGGAATTATTATTCGGTGAAAAGAATTTTTAGTCGGGGAATGAGCCAGATCATCGAGCAAGAATGGTTCAATAATCCGGGGATGAATGGAGCGGCGGAATGGTTTGCGGATTTATTGGTCACTAAAATTGGGGTTCAAGCCTTCAATTAAAGGATTGCTCAAACGGAAAGTACTTGGATGCTAAATCGCAGTCATCTTCGGAAACAACTCTAATTGTGTCTCATACAGTCCCACTTGCTTGATAATTTTATCGACTCTGGATAAATCTTTCTCGATATCGAGATTATCCGTGTCGACAACCAGGACCCGGTTACGCAACGCATAACGTTTGATCCAATCTTCGTATGCTCGGTTCAACTGGGCAAGATACTCTTTGCTAATCCTTCGTTCGTAGTCGCGGCCCCGCTTGCGGATGCGGCTGATCAGGGTCCAAGTAGAAGCCCGAAGATAGATGATAAGATCCGGGTAGCGGAGAGAATCAATAATAGTCTCATATAGATCGCGATAGCTGCGATAATCCTTTTCTGACATCACCTGGTTCAGGTACAAATTTTTGGCGAACACCTCGCCATCCTCAAAAATCGTTCGATCTTGAATACAGGTCATCGTGGTTCGCTGGATTTCCAGATGCGCTTTGAAGCGCTGGGTCAAGAAAAATATTTGTGAATGAAAGCTCCAGCGCTCCATATCATGGTAGAAATCCGCCAGGTACGGATTCTCTACAACTTTTTCATAGTATGGCCGCCAGCCAAAATGTTCACTTAGCAGTTTGGTCCAAGTAGTTTTTCCCACACCAATATTGCCAGCTAAAGCAAAAAAATAATTGCTGTCGCTCAAATTTTACCTCAATTTGGTTTTAGCAAGTGGGCAGTTGTCAATTATCAGTCTAAAGTTCTTTATAGCAGATCGCTGATGATTTTATAGTCACCAATGATTCACAAAAAAATCAATTTTCCATTTCGCTGAATCAGCACGGTATCCTTCAACCAATGTTTATCATCGCGCTCAGGATAATCAGTGGTGTAGTGGAGTCCTCGGCTTTCTTTTCGATAAAGGGCGCAATTGATGATCAGCCGGGCAACCTGCACCAGATTTCGAAGCTCGATCAGCCCTGCAGTGATTTTGGTCTTTTTATAAAAATTTTCTACCTCCCTGGCGATCAAATTAACCCGGCGCAGCGCTCGTTGCAGCCTCAAATTCGACCGAACTATGCCCACATAATCCCACATTAAACTCTGGACTTCTTCTTTGTCATGAGAGATCAGTACCCATTCCTCTTGATTAAAAGTGCCCTCATCGTTCCAGATTGGAATATCGGGGAAGCTGATCTCGGGAAATCGCTGCTTTTGTTCCAACACAGATTGATAGACCTGATCTGCAAACACAACAGCTTCCAACAGCGAATTGGAGGCCAATCGATTGGCACCATGAAGTCCTGTGCACGCCACTTCGCCGCAGGCGTATAAATTTTCAATATTGGTGCGACCATGGATGTCCGTTACGACTCCACCGCACATATAATGGGCGGCTGGCACGACAGGGATTGGCTGGGTTGTGATATCAATATTGAATTTCAGGCAATTTTCATAAATGTGTGGAAAGCGAGCCTTGATTTCGTCAGCGTTTTTATGGGTGATATCGAGATAAACGAATTCCTCACCGCGTTTTTTCAATTCGGCATCGATGGCACGAGCCACGATATCCCGGGGCGCAAGTTCGGCCATGGGATGGTATTTTTCCATAAATAGCGCCCCATTTTGGGTCTTTAATTTTGCTCCAAAGCCACGCACAGCTTCTGAGATCAGAAATGATTTGCTCTGTGGATGATAAAGGGTCGTGGGATGAAATTGCATGAATTCTAAATTTGCGATTTTAGCGCCCGCGCGATAGGCCATGGCGATCCCATCACCGGTGGCAATTGCTGGATTGGTGGTGTGCTGATACACCTGGCCACATCCACCTGTTGCGAGGATTGTGGTTCTTGCCAGAAATTGATGAATCTGACCACTGGCTTCATCCAGAACGTATGCGCCCCAACAGTGCAAAGGCTGAGTGAGATCCGAGAACTTCAAGCCCAAATGATGTTCAGTGATTAAATCAATTGCCAAATTTTGTTCCAGGATGGTAATATTAGGATGCCGCTTCGTCGCCTCAAGCAATGATTGTTCCACTACCTTGCCTGTGAGATCCTTGGCATGAACAATCCGATTCCGGCTGTGTCCTCCTTCCCGGCCCAAATCAAGCTGGTGATTCTGCGGTGGGCTCTGGCGTGAAAATTCGACCCCCCAAGCAATCAGCTCCCGAACGCGCTCCGGGCCATTGCGCACCACCAGCTCAACAACGTCGTCGTGACATAGCCCAGCCCCTGCCTTTTTCGTATCCTCGATATGGAGATCAAAGGAATCATCCGGGGATAAAACCGCCGCCAGCCCTCCCTGCGCATAGTTAGTATTCGATTCCGCCCGCTCTTTTTTCGTGATTATGGTAACCGTCCCGTGTTGAGCTGCCTTTAAAGAGAAAGAGAGACCAGCAATGCCGCTGCCGATAACAAGAAAATCTGTTTTGATTGTCATTGGAGTTTTAGATTAATTCGGTGGTCATTATTGAACAAAGCAATATTTTTAAAATTTGCTGGAGCGCAGAGCTCGCGAATAGCCCCAGAAGCCCATGAGGGAATTCATTTTGAAAACCAGATTTTTGCCAAGCATTTAGTAACCTGAAAACGATTTTATTAAGCTTCATCAAGCCCAAAGCCACCAAATCCCTGCCAGGAAAACGAATAGCAAATCACCTGCCCCCTTCGGTTTTGAAATCTAATCGGTGCTAAACGAAAAACCACCTCTCTGTCATTTCGACAGGGGGGAGCAATCTTTAGATGAAATAATCTCCAGGTCATCAGATTTCTCGCTTCGTTCGGAATAACATTTTTGCTAAAAATTTATTGGTTTTCGTTCCAGTACTAATGATGAGAAGTCTGTTCAAAAAACTTCATTGAAGACAGATGAGCGATATTAAACATAATATAATTTTGTCATAAAATCAAGGGGAATGTTTTTCAATTGTTGAACGCCAAGCTTGGATGGAATTTGTGGGCAATATAAAAATTGGAATGAGATGGCAGAGAAGAAATAAAAAAGGCCAGCACCGCGTTCCCAGTTCAGTGCTGGCCCCCCCCTAATCTCAGATGTGAATCAATTAACCTAAAGAGAGCTCCCAGTCCTCTTTCATCAAATTGAATTGCTCAAATTTTTCACCCATACAATATAGGCAATTCGCCAGCTTTGCGGAAAATATTTTTTAACGAACTGCTCAGGCAGTTTCAACAGCGAATTTACTATTTGGGAGAATACAGCTCGACCAGTCTAGTGCCTTTATAATAATGCTGCAAAATTTGTTGATAGGGGATCTGTTTCATCGCCATCACTGTGGCGCCAACCTGACAGAGTCCTACCCCATGGCCCCAACCAGCACCTTTAAGCCTAAGCTGCTTAAGTCGGCCACTGCTATCGTATTCCTTGATTACATAAAAACATGAACTGTAAAGGTGGCTTTTAGATAAGGCGCGACGGATCTGGAGTTCTTTTCCTATTTTTAAGCGCTTTTTAGACCCAACAATTTCAATATAAATCAATCTCCCCGAGTCCCCGCGCTCCAGTGGGATAATGTCGATGAGCTCTCCAATGTCATGACCCGTCTTTTCCGCGATCAACCGCTCCAGTTCCTCTCGCTGGTAAATGACCTCCCAGCGGAACAGATTCTGAGTGGAATAAAGGTTGGCAAGCTTTGGCGGTAATGGGTGGAGGTGCGTGTTACAATAGGCTGGTACTTCGGTATCGATCAATTGCCGAGCTTTCTCCTCGGTATTAGCTGGGCAGTCGATGGGCTGGTCGCTGTCGATACCCGTAACCATGTACGGGATATGGCGATTTTCCCAGACATTATGATAGGCTTCCATGATGCCGCCACAGATTTTTGAATAGCGGGCATCGCAGACCTCGTTTTCATACATGATCACCTGACCCCAGGTGCTTTCGACTGCTTGACGGGAGGCTGGCTGCTCCCGTTTCTTCCCCTGATAGCATTGGCAATGATCATCAGAGCAAAGATGGAAATTGGTATTATAATGATGTTTTCCCATAGTGGCCAAAACAGTGTTTCGAGCGACCACGGTCTGTGCTTTGAGCAATTCCAGCGGACAATCCGGTGTCATTTCTGAGGAATTCACGCTGACCAAGTAATTTTCAAGATCCAATTCATTGATCACCACCAATTTCCCCTGGTTGTTAAATCCGATTTCAATGATGCCCCGATAGTCCAAATCTTCATACCGCTGCCAATGAAATTCAATACCGATAATGATATCTTTCACCGTAATATGGGTATTAGGTGTCTGGTGCTCTGGGACTAGTCGAACTGGCGCCTCGAAGATTTTATCATCAATCTGAATGGTCCCTTTTGCCGGCGAAAGCACCCGCTCGACAATTACATACTCGCCCAATTGCTCTTGAAGATTCCGAAATGCCAAGGCCTCCTCATAGCTGCCAAAGTCGCCAATAACAACCCAATGTTCGCGATTGTCGATGCGGTGACCATTGATTTCAAAATTTAGGCCAACGGTTCGAATGGATGTGGCAAGCCCTTGCTGTCGCAATGCATCGGCTCGTTGTTCGGCTTGGGCAAGTTCTTTCTCAATACCAGCGCGTACCTGATAGCGCAAACCCGCCGGCTGTTGGGAAGCGATAGTGAGGAGATAATCCCGATTCGGTTGTCCTGAATAGAGTTTCTGCCCATGAACATTTTGCAGAGAGAAGCTTTCATTGCACCGCAATATGACGCGATCTGCTGATTGCAGAACGCCAATTCGGATTATAGGAATATTTTGAGATGCGATCAAGAGGTCCCTCCAAATTGAAAAAGTTCAAGATTTCAGTAAAATGAAAAGCGAAAAAATATGGCAGCGACTTTTCGCTGTTACAAAAAACTCTTTGGTATTATGAAATGAGAATCTAAACGAAACCGATCAAATTGTATAGAAACGTTTGAAACAAAATAGATGCTTGTTGGCATTTTTCAAATGAACAGGAATGTTCTTTCAATTTAAAAACGGATGTGATCACCGCTTTAGACTTCATGGATAGAGATGAGCTGAGTCGTGCGATTCAGTAAATTCATAGAAAAGCTTCATGCCCCAAACAGTTGCTATGATTGCAGCCAGAACAACTGGAATTTGGACATGATCTCCGCGCAAATACCATCGCATCTGATCCGGCGAGAGATTAACGAACACGATCGCCAAGCTATTGTTGATAAAATGCACGATAATTGGGGGGATGATGCTATTGCTTTTCCATGCCATAACCCCCAAAATGACCCCAATAATGATGACTTGAATTAGCCACCATGGGTTGAAATGGATCACCGCAAAGAGCAACGCACTCGACATGACCGCTTTGGTGATGTCGAAGTGATGTTCGAAGCTTGTTTGAACAAAACCGCGAAAAAGCATCTCCTCAACGATAGCGGCAAATATCACAGAGGAGACAACGATAATGATGAGATCGGAATGCGACTCAATTTTGAGTGCCGCCTCGATCGCTTGTCGGACAGCATCGGGCATTGGGAAAAATATTTCTACGATGCGATCAATTTCATCTGTAACCACAGCGATTCCCAACGCAATGATGATACTGATCAGAACCACACGGGAGTTGACCCCTCGCAATCGAAACAAAGCTACCGCCGAAAGACGATTTTTATAAATGAACAAGAGCGCTGGCAAGATAACAACCGCTTCTAAAAGGTACAACTCCTTGGTAGCGCCGAGCATGGTTCCGATAAGGCCCAGCAAGAATACGATACCAATAGTGAGCAAAATGACAAAGATCACCTGCCGAACGGAAGGATACATGGTGATATCATGTTCTGAGTTCATGTTACAAGCCCAGTTAATTGATGATTCGACTAATTATCAGGGCAGCGGCCACCGCCATATTAAGCGATTCCGCTTTGCCATAACTTGGAATTTTGACGAGTTTATCGAAATATGGATAAAGCTTTGGTCGAATGCCATGATGTTCGTTTCCGATAACCATCAGGAGCGGTCGAGGATAGGTAACCTGATGATAGGCATAGGTTCCATTAACATCAGCGCCAAAAATAGAATAACCCAGCTGTTTCATTCTTGGTAGCCAGTCACAAAGATCGAGCTGTTCCACAATAGGCAGGTGAAAAATGGACCCCATCGTGGAACGAACTACCTTTGGGTTGAACAGCTCTACGGTTCCTTTGCCCAAAAATATTGCTGAGACGCCAAACCAGTCGCAGGTTCGAATGATCGTTCCCAAATTGCCGGGATCTTGTCCAGCATCGATGACGATTCCGAATTCAAAACCAGACCTTATCACATCATCCAAGTGGAATTTCTTTTGCTCGACGATCGCAAATATCCCCTGAGAATTGACTGTATCGGCCAATTTTCGGACATCAAGCGCTTCGATTTTCTCGACCTTGATAGCCTTAAGACTGGCCAAGTTTAAAAGGTCGGTGTATTTTTCCTTAGCTAACAACTCGGGTGCAATAAGCAATGTTTCGACCTCAAAATCAGATCGGATGGCCTCGGTGCAGAGATGGTATCCTTCGACCAGAAATTTGCGATGAGTTTCCCGATATTTTTTGCGCTTTAAAGAGAGGATGTAATTGAATCGAGCTTTTGAAAGCATACGATTAATTGAGATCGAAATACTTTTCTTCTTCTTCTTTGATAAATTTAACAACTTCCTGGGGGGATTTGGAATCAAGTAATCGGTTCCGAAATTCCGGCCGATGCATCAATCGAGAGATTCGACTGAGCGCTTTTAAGTGCGGCCCTGTTTTATCTGGTGGCCCAATGAGCATAAAGATCAATCGCACTGGCTTATTATCGATTGATTGAAAGTCCACATCCTTATCGGTGATCCCCAATGAGGCAACAACATCCTTCACTCCCTCCGCTTTGCCATGCGGAATAGCGACTTGGTTGCCGACACCCGTGCTCATTACCTGCTCTCTATCTAAGATCGCTTTCAAAATTCGATCTCGGTCCTCTATTTTGTGATGCCTGAATAGATGGTCCACCATCTCTTCAATGATTTTTTCTTTATCATGGTTTTTCAAGGGAATGATCACATCATCATTGGATAAAATTTCCGCCAACTTCATGAAAAAACCTCCGAGGCCTGTTTCACAATCGATCCGATCAAATTGTGAAATTGATTGTAATAACTAGAAAGCACTGCCATCCATTACAGGTCAATGTCTTTTATTTAACTGGAGAGATCATCGAAGGTTCAACGCTGGATGATCAAATTCCATAATTATCTATTTCGTTGGTCTGATGAATCAAGAGACTCACATATCGCATTTCATAATAAATCGCGCTACCCAACAGCGCTCTCAATATGCTCCAATTAAATTACCTTGGTTGCAAATGAACAAAGATTTTGCTGTTTTTCAGCCAGACAAAATCAATTCGAAATCAAAATCCGCTAATTTAAACAAAAATCCTGACTGCAAGGCCAGGATTTACCAATTGAGGAAAATTAAATCGAAGAATTGGTAAATGAAAAAGCAGCGCTGAATTCTTTTATCACCAAATCCGCCGACAATTTTGCCCGATTAGGCTAATCGATCAATACACACTTCAATTACGTCCCGATGCACGTGATAATAGCCTCCGCCAGTGGCGAATTGCCTCTGCCTACCGATAGACAATTCCGATTCGAACTTGATAATGTCATTTGGTCAGATTTTTATGGGATTGTCTTTCATTCAGATCGAGAGACTTCGGAGACTGCGCTCTGATGAGATTTTCTCAAAAATCGGGCACTCTATTTTTACCGAATATATGACAACGATGGCAATGAACTCAAGCGATGCCCTTAACGATTAAAGTTTATATCCGAATTTTCGGAGCAGATTTTTCCGTTCTTGAATATCTTCATCCTGCTCGATTCCCAAAGCCTTGAATCCATCAATTACCCCTAATACTCCCCGGCCCTGGTCTGATTCAACCACAACTACCTCTAATGGATTTGCAGTGGCACAAAAGATCCGACAAATTTCTGGCACCGATTTCACTTCTTTAAGGACATTAATTGGATAAGCGTTTTTGATGAAAATAATAAAGAAATGTCCAGCAGCAATCTGCATGGCGTTTCGTTGTGCTAATTCAATCAGCTCTGAATCATTGCCAGACCATCGCACCAATCGTTTATCCGATGCTTCACAGAACGCGATACCAAATTTTATCTGTGGAACTGCATTGGTTAAGGCTTCATGAAGGTCTTCGACTGTCTTGATGAAATGAGATTGTCCTAAAATCACATTATAGTGCTGCGGATTTTCGATTTTCACAAGTATCAGTTCCATTCTCCCTGCTCCTTATTTTTGCACAAGAAAACAGCAAATCAGTTTTTGATCGAACAAGAAAGAAAGCGGAATCAAAAAATTTGCGAGTTCAAAGGCTGATTTGTTCAGGAAGTTTTGGTGTGCGATCGCTTCGATTGATCTCAGCTGAACAAGCTGGGACGCTAAACAAATGATTGTGTCGCAATGGCGAAGCTCATTCGTCAATCAGTTAGTCAAACATTCCTGATAATAAGTTTGGTAAAGGTTGGCCAGCAAATTCTAAGTTCAGACTGAAAGTCAAATATTTCAACTGAACGACCGAGGAACGAGGTTAGCTAATCACAAGGTAATGACAAGCGCATCTCTTAAAAACGCGCTGTCATTTATTTTTAAGCGGCAATTTAAGATCGCTACAAGCTTGTTATGCTTGAAATCGTAATGAGAAGTCAACAGCAATTAGAAGAGAAATTGGAATAAGAAAAGCTGTGATAAACCGCGTTGATCAAAGTTTGCTGTGCCTGCTTGCTATTTAAGCATAGATTATTTAGTGGGCGATACTGGAATCGAACCAGTGACCCCCGGTATGTGAGACCGGTACTCTAACCATCTGAGCTAATCGCCCATTTTTGCGCAGATAAAATATGAAATTTATTCTTGAAAGTCAAGAAAAATTATTTTGCAACTTTAAATCTCAAAATCAGATCTTCATGCGCGTCCTCAGTTCCCAAGAGCAAATTTCCAAATGACTTTTGGTCAACCAGAAAGCTGATTCGCTTGCATGATTTTTGCAAAGAGAAATGCGATTTGAGCTATAAATGTTTTAAGTGTTTTTAAGTTCAAAGAACCGCCGGTTCTTCAATAATGAGAGCATTGCGCTCGGCATCCAATGTCACTGTTATTCCGATTGGAAGTGTTGGCTTATCGGATTCATGGCCCAGATGCAGGCCATAGGATATTGGGCAATTCAAGTTTCCAAGCCGATCCACTAACACTTCCTCAACGCTCAGGGTGGTGTAGAATGCTGGCTTATAGTCACTGGGCTTACAATCCGGGCATTTATCAAAGGCTAAACCAGCAATCTGGTTCAGCTTGCCAGCGAGTAGCAGTTGCGTCAGCATGCGGTCGATGTCGTAAGGTTCTTCCCCAGTTTCTTCTAAAAATAAAATAGCCCCGCGAGTGTCAGCCTCATAGGGAGTGCCCAATAGGGCTGTGAATAGTGTTAAATTCCCACCGATCAAGCGTCCTGTGGCTTTGCCTGGTCGAATGCAATTCAGATGGGCTGTCGGTCGCAATGGATTAGCTGGTTCGGGGTGTGGCAACTCGCCAAAGGGCTGGGGCGAACCGAGCATTTTCCAGAAGATATCTCTCGTGTATTTGGTAAAACTGGAGATCGCCACTGGACCATGAAATGTGACTAAACCTGTTTTTTGATGGATCGCGATCAGCAACGAAGTGATATCGCTATACCCGATGAGAATCTTGGGGTTGTTTTTTATTAAATCATAATCAATTAAATTGAGCAAACGCATGCTCCCGTAGCCGCCCCGAAGCGCAAAGATCGCCTTCACTTCATTATCTCGAAACATTTGGTGCAAATCGGCCACCCGATCTGCATCGGAGCCCGCAAGATAACCGAGCTTGTCCCGAATATGAGCCCCCAATTTCACGCGAAATCCCAACGATTGGAGCGTCTCAACTCCTTCCCTGATGGTTGTTGGTTCAAAAGCATTACTTGCTGGCGCAATCAGGCCCACTGTATCTCCCAGTGCGATTCGCGCTGGTTTTATGATTTCGCGGGATTGTCGATTTTCCTGAACAAATTTAGGCACAACCGAGGGAACGGAAGCCAATACCGCTAGCCCTGTCATAAACTGTCGCCGATCGAGCCAGTGAGGTGAACGATGTTTCATGCAAAAAATCCTATCATCCATTAACTGAAATAATACAAAATGCTCAGGATTGAGTTCCACTATATCCGAGCGGGTCACAAAGTTGGTTGCTGACTTCGCTGATGCTGCGAGCCGCACTATTTAATCTTGACGATCATTTCGATTTCCACGGGTGCCCCTAATGGCAACTCGGCGACACCAACGGCACTTCTGGCATGGGCACCATTTTCTCCAAATAGCTGTTTGAGGAACTCTGAAGCTCCATTGATGACCGCGGGCTGCTCTGTAAAACCTGGCGCACTCGCCACAAAGCCAACCACCTTTACCACTCTGGTAATACGGTCGAGATCACCGATGACGCTGGCTATAGCGCTGAGCGCATTCAAGGCGCAGAGGCGGGCTGCCTCGTATCCCTGTTCCTTGTTAATTTCGCTGCCTAATTTGCCTTGATATTGCAATTGGCCATTCAAAATCGGCAATTGACCAGAAGTATACACGAAATTATCAACCAAAACGGCTGGGACATAAGCAGCCACTGGCTTAGGAGTGGTTGGTAAGGTAAACCCTAATGATTTCAGCTTGTCATTAATTGTCATCGCTGTTTTCCTTCCGGGATAAAGTTTGTAATCCGCTTGATGATTTACTGCACCTATGTGAGAGCACGAACCAGTTTAGCAAGAAAATCTCAATCCACATGTTTGGAAAATGTTTAAGGACACGACAAGAGCCCTCCGACGTTTCACCCATTCTTTCAGAAGGCTATTGCAATGAAATGCAGTTAACATTAACAAATTTTTAAAAAAGAAGCAAGCGATTTTTCTTGTGATTTTTTGGATTCGATCATGTAACAAACCATTACCGTTTTTAGCTGCATCTCAATTCATCTGAGATTCCATTAAGGCGATGGTTTTTAGACCGATTCGATGGCGTAGGATCGAGATTTTCGTAAGGCAGTTTTTAGGAAGCCAAAATTTAGGATTGTTGCGATATCTGGCTCAAAGTGAGGAGATCGATCTTCTATATTATTCGAATGCGAGACTCGAGAATTTGCAGCGTGGCGTGGATTTACCAAGGAAGAAATGCAGGACATGAAGAGTTAAGATCAATTGCCTGACAAGTAGCAACAAAGACCCTGCAGTACCGATCTAACGAACTCCGAGGTCGGCAATCCGAATCTGATGCTGATAATCTTTTTTGATTAATTTTGGCCTTCTATTTTGAAGCCGCTTTGGGCAAAGTAAAATAGAAAGTAGCACCCTTATCCAATTTCGATTCCACCCAAACAGTTCCACCATGATGTTCTATGATCTTCTTCACGATTGTCAGGCCTACGCCAGTGCCATTATTGTCATGAAGCTTCCTTTCACATTTCTGGAACACCTCAAAGATCCGCTGATGATCGGCAGGGTCGATGCCAATGCCATTATCGCGAACACAAAATTCATAATAGCTATTTCGGTCGACGCAATCGACTTCGATGAGGGGCGTTCGCTTATCGGAAATAAATTTGATGGCATTGCCGATCAGATTTTCGAACACGGTTTGCAATCGTTGCCGGTCGCCGTAGATGATCGGCAGCGATTTGGAGATCGAAAAATTAATTTGATGTTGGAGAATTTGCGGATAGAAACACATATAAATTTCTTTCACCAGCTTATAAGTTGAGAATCGGCGCTTTGCCCCGACCACTCGACCAGCGCGTGAAAGTTTCAGCAGATCGCTGATCATTTTATTCATGTACTCTGCATTACAAATAATGCGGTCGAGGTATTCCTGCCCTGTTGTATCGATCAAATCCTGAAATTCTTCGCGAAACAGGCTGATATAACCATGCAATGCGATGAGCGGCGTTTTTAAATCGTGAGAGACAGTGAACACGAACGAACTCAGCTCTTTATTTTTAGCTTCGACTTCTCGGCTTTTTTCTTCCAGTTCTTTGAATAGAATGGCATTTTCGATATTGATAGCCAATTGATGGCCAATGGCGGAAAGTAATTGCCGCTTCTCCTGATCAAATTCAATTCGAGATTTGCTGGCTAACACCAACAATCCAAACGAGCTTTTTCGAATGAACAAAGGAATAAAGGCCAATGAACGACATCGGGGGCTCTTACCGAAGATTTCCCAAAATTTCCCATTCGGCGAATTTAAAAAAAGATCCTCTTTCTGTTTCTTGATCTGTTTGATTTGCTCGCGATATTGCTCCAGCAACTCGTTGGCATTTTCAAACGTCATTCCGGCGGCTGCAATCGGCTGCAATGTTTTCAAGAATTGATTCCCCTGATAAATCGCTCCCATTTCGATCCCTAACAGCGCTCGTGTTTGGTCTAAAGCTACATTTAAGATTTGTCTCAGGTCTTTTGGATGATTGATCAATCTGGAAATCGTGTTGAGGAGGGTGAGTTCCTTGGTTCGTTGCAAAATTTCGAGTTCATATTGCCTCTGCTTGGTGACGTCATTCAACATGATCAGCAGATAGTTTTGACCAGCCACTTTTGTCCCTCTGAATTCTACAAATCGAACGGATTTATCGCTGCAAAGGCATTGGACCGTGATAGCCTCGGTGGATGTATCAGTATCGGCAGATTCGAGCTGCTTTAAAAATTTTTCAATTTTTTTTCGATCTTTTTTATGAAAATAATCGTAAAGATTACCACCGCTCATCAGATTCACAGGGTCGTGACCAAGGAGTCGAATGAAATTTTGATTGGCCTTGTGGATGCGACGATGCGCATCCACAAGAAGCACTGCACTGGAGGTAGCTTCAAACAACGCAGCGAATGTATTTTTGATCGCTTGCTGTTCATGAATGAGTTTCTTAATCCGAAGATCGAATTGATGTAGGATATTGCTGGGGAATGAACGAGAAATTTTCATTTGTGCTGGCAGATCAACTACTCTGACGACGGATTGGCTATCGTTTGGCGGTCCATCAGTGAGAAGCTCATTGATGGTTGCGGATTCCTGAGGCGAGAAAAAGAGTTCGGATGCCTCAAATTCAGTTTTGGGTTCGATCTGCAAATCTTTCACCATACATCACCTCCCCAGATTCCCCCAAATTGGTCTGAAAGTTGAATTATTAAACTTCTTCAAACAAAATTAACAGATGATAGCATGAGAATCAAGTAAAAAATATATTATTGCTGTTTTTTAACGGCAACTGTCATTTATAATAATATTAATCTATTTCAATGTCAGAAACTTTTGCTCATTATCCCTGGTAATAATGATGTGATCAAATTTTTTGAAGGAAAAAAATAATATCAAGTAACAATTCTCAGATCACGTTTCCAGCCAATTTTAATGCTCATCTTTTTTTTCTGAACGATAATTTATGCTTGATTTTCCTCAAGAAAAAGTTTACATTATAGTGCATTACGAGTCCGCTTTTTATTTAAGGAGCATGTCGATGAAAACCACAATTAGCTTGATATTGGTTGCTTTGGAAATGGCGCTGGCGACGATAGTTTTTGGGCAAACCTACCGAAGTCAACCGCAAGAAGAGTTCACCCCTTTTTTTGCGCAAAACATCCGTCCGATCAATTTGATCGATGTGCCTACTGCCAATTTCTTATCGAGAAAGGCATTTCAGCTCAAGTTACGCGTATATCACCTGGGAGGTATGATTGGAGGGCTAACCGTTTGTTTGACAAATCGACTGATGTTTGGTGTGACCTATGGCGGGCAGAATATCATTGGCCAGGGGCGAGTGCTATGGAACGGAGCGCCTGGGGTGAATCTGCGATATCGTATCAGGATTGAAAACTATCAGCTTCCGTCCATATCCGTCGGGTTCGATTCCCAAGGTTATGGCACTTACTACCCTCAGCTTGGCCGCTATCAGATCAAGTCAAAGGGTTTTTATGTGGTCGTTAGCAAGAATTTTCTCATTCTGAGTGATTTCGGCATCCACGGCGGAATCAATTATAGCAATGAGAACAAAGGGGATGAAAAGGATATCAATTTCTTCTGTGGCGCTCATTTAGTGCTTGATCCTGAATTAACGCTGCTGTGGGAATACGATTTTGGGATCAACGATAATGATGACAAATCGCTGGGCTCAGGCAAAGGCTACATGAATGCGGCAGTTCGGTGGCATTTCTCGAACCAGATGGTGTTTGAATTTGCCATCAAAAATTTGCTCAAGAATAATCGGGAGTTCAACGGCGAAAAAATCCCAAATTTGAATCGGGAACTCAAGATCATCTATTTCCAAAACCTCTAAACACGCATAATTATTGGGGAAGCGCATGCATTCAATCAAAAATTTTAAGCTGATTATGTTCATCACAGCGGCTGTGGCTTGCCTGTTGGTGATGCAATGTTATACCACATTCCGACATCCGCCAGTTGTCTCGCAATCTGATTCGACAGATGTAGCGATTGCAAAGCAAATCGATTTTCTCGATGACTGCAGCAGTTGTCATGAGCAACATAACCCGATCGACAATTCGCATTGGCAGCTTTACGATAGCCCACGTCTTCAAGAGAGCTACAATTGGCAATATTTTTATGCGATCCCTTGGTGGGTGGATGCCTACTATTATGAGGATGGCAAGACCCAGCAAAATTCACCTTTGCCGGCAACCCAACGCCGAGACTTTGATCGACGTGATCCAGCAGGGACATCAGCTATTCCAGCCGGGGGTGCACCAGGAACTAGTTTGGCTCGACCTGCCACGGGCTCCGGTTCCAACGAGACGAGCCAACCAGAACCCCCGCCAGCCAAACGGAATGAGCGCAGGGAGATTCGAAGTGGGGATACTTCTGGCTCTCAGCCACCAGTTACGCCGGCCCCTGAACGCAAGAAAAGGCAAGATCAGCAATCGGGATCGAAAAAAGAAAAGGAATAATAAGGGGGCAATACTTACCCCTGTGCAATCATCAAAATTGACTAATAAAATGCGCGGTAGCTAAATGATGAGCGGTATCCCCTCAATGGGGAAAAGGGCGGCTATGGGATACCCAAAAAAATTCTTGCTAAAAAAGCATCAAATCATTCGGATGGCACAGAGCAATTGGTCATTTCGATAACAACCGAGCGCCGGGCAATCTCGATTACACAAAAAGTTTTTCAAAATAGAATCGCAATTGGTTAATCGAAATTATGCGTATGAATGCGAGCATTCTGCTACATGGGCAGGAATGACATTCACATATTCGCGATTGGCCCTTTCTTGAAAGGTCCAAAGTTTTAAGAGAGCAGCGGATCTCCCTCCATTAACCTTCAATTTGCCGCATGAGACAATTGCTTGCGTTCTGATCAGGGTTAATTGATATGATCGAGCAACCAGAATATCTGGCCGAATCAGTTTAATTTTCCTGGATAAGCTGTTCCCTCCAATTCTGCCAAGAATCGTTCTGCTTCCATGGCAGCAATGCAGCCCGAACCTGCAGAAGTAACGGCCTGTCGATAGATCGCATCTTGGACATCGCCTGCCGCAAAAACCCCGGGAATGTTGGTGTGCTGCCGACGATCAGTGACAATAATGCCAGATTCGTCCAAATCAAGCTGGCCGGCAAAAAGCTGGGTATTCGGGATATGCCCGATGAACACAAAGACCCCATCGGTCTCCAGAATCGTTTCCACTTCAGTTTTCAGGTTTTTCAACCGCACTCCAGAGACCCCAGTGGTCTGACTCCCTAAGATTTCAGTTACGATCGTATCCCAAATAAAGCGCATTTTCTCGTTGGCAAAGGCGCGGGATTGAAGATGGGCATGAGCTCTGAGTCGATCGCGCCGATGGATCAGGGTGACTGAACTGGCGAAGCGCGTCAGAAACAGGCCCTCCTCAACAGCGCTATCGCCGCCGCCGACGACCACGACTTTTTTCCCGCGGAAGAAGAATCCATCGCAGGTGGCGCAATAAGAAACCCCTTTGCCGATGAATTCCTTCTCCCCGGGGACATTTAATTTTCGTGGGTCCGAACCAGTGGCAATGATGACAGCTTTGGCGTGATAAAGCTGTTCATGCGTTCTAACGGAAAAAGGGGATGCTTTGAAGTTGACCTCAATCACAGTTTCTGGTAAAACTTTGGCTCCGAATCGAACGGCTTGCTGCTCCATCGCCTGAAAAAGCTCATAACCAGAGATCCCATTGGGAAATCCCGGAAAATTATCGAGAGCATCGGTGAGCGTGATCTGCCCCCCGGGCTGAACACCTCGGAATACCAACGGCGCCAGCTCAGCTCGAGCGGCATAAATAGCCGCAGTTAATCCTGCTGGACCAGAACCAATAATGATGACGTTTTCCATTTAGAACTCCTTTTTAATTTGAACCAAAATTCGGCCAGCATCCTTTTCGGCAAGAAACTGAATACGCACTGGTCCATCGGCCGTCTGATTTAATTTTTTATTATGATGCACCGCCTGCCAGGTGGCATTGATAGCGCTGATCAGATGATTGGCAAATATCGCCCCGAGCACATAAGTAGCCCGGTTGCGCGCTCGATCGCTGGCAATCCGCAAATTCTGAAATTTTTGGCGATGATCGTCACTATCCCAGGACCAGAAATATTCCGTTTCTGAATAGAGCTTCTCATATTCGCCAAACCGAAGCTTGGCTTCATTGTAACTGTAAATATCCGAATAATTGCCGATGTCAACAAAGTATTGCGACGGTTTACCTTTGATCGCGGCACCAGAATGGGTTGCAGCAAAAGCTAACGCATCCTTTCTCACCCACTTGCCATATTGACGAAAGGCGAAATGACCTACCCACAATGTAACTTCAGAGGCCAAAAATATCTGAGCAAAGGTTCGCTTGCCAACATAATATTCCCCAGCGCCTGGCAGAATCAATGAGCGGAAAAACGCACTTTTGCGGTTCTTATAGCCACTCGCCCGATCGCCTAAAGGCTGGTTTGCCAAATTAGGCAACGAATCAAAAGCGACTTGCTGAATCGCGAACGACATTGGCGGCATCAATTGGAGCTTCGCTTGGGAGAGCGTTGGATTGAATTTCGGCCCGAAATGGTCCAGGGTGTCCCATTCAGCTTCAACTCCATTGGGAAATACCACTATTGTGATGATCAAAAAGACGATCCCAGACTCCAAAATTTTCATGAGAAGTTACCATTTTAATTCGAGTGACATCACTGGCTGGAATTGATCGACATAGAAAATCTGTTTGACTCGGATAGAAGCTTCCAGCAATTTATTGTTATGCCGTTTGGCCGTCCAAGCTGCATCGATGGCGCTGAGAATATGGTTGACGATGACATAGTTGGTCGCAGTTCTGGCTATTCGGAACAGTTGATTACTCTTGTCTCTCATGTCCATGTATTTGCCAATGTCCGACGAATTTTGTTGGATGGCCTCAAGGGAGTCCATAGAGATGGTATTGAAAAACGATTGGTTTTCATAATATCTGGCAAAATCCCAACCCACATAAAATGCGGGATATTTACCAATCATCTCGTAATACTGTTGTTTCGTGGTCGCCATCTTATCGCCGCTCAGATATTTTTCCATGGTGCTTGCATGGGCGTCATCTAATGAATTCGCGTAATTCTGTTTCCATTGTTGCCAGACGTTTGGATCCCAATGGGCGTCGGCATATTCTTGATATTTCTTTTCCTGATTCTTGCCCTTCTGGGTATAGCTTCCATAGACTGTCCACGCAGCCACTTCGGCTAGGAAAAAGACCCCTGCTTTGATGTAGGATTTGGCATAAAGTTCACCAGTCCCGGGAATGAGCGCGGAGAAAAATAATGCGCGTTTTGGTAGCTTGTAGCCTGGGAGCTGAGCCAGCCGTTGCTCTCTGGAAAGCGAATCCTGAACAACCAACGAATTGAGCGGATTAAAGTACCGAGCGGAAAGTTGCGCCCGAGGAGCGTTAAAAGCGAACCCATTGCCCTCTGAAATCTGATTTAATTGCTCCCCCTCCCCTGCATAACAGAGTTGAAGCAAGCCGAAAGCGAAGAAGCAAAATGCGAAACGAAATGAGCGCTTCATGAGACATCTCCATAATTTGTTTTAGTCAAAATATCCAAAACTAATGCCCAGATAATAACGCCATTCTTTACCATAGCGCAACCACGTATTATCTGTTTCTTTTTTGGTGAATTCATCAAATCCATAAGCGGCATTGAAAAAGATCTTCGTCGGGAAACTATAAAATGAAAACAGGTCTAATCGCACTTCAGCGCCAGCGGTCTTTTTGAATCGGGAGAAATTCAGAACATCAGCATTAAAGGCATCACCGTAATCAAAAAAGGCACCCAAATAGAGTTTGTCAAAATGGAGGTGGAACAAACGAATATCCAGATTATTGGAAATTGGGAAGCGATAGCTTGTCCGTGTGATAATCATTTTTGTGCCTTCAATGCTGTAATATGGATAACCGCGCAGGCCTACCAATCCACCAGCATAAAAGTTGAAAAATTCGTGAACAGGACGGTCGATCCAGCCGGCCTGAAGATTGAAATTGATCGCATGTCTCCCATGGTTGAAGAGCGGGATGAATTCTTTCCAATCTAATTCCAATTTGCCATAGTTGTAGTCATCGTAATCTTCCACCCAAGTGCCATATTTGGTGATGGTGAAATCGCGAATGAATTTATTGAATTCCTGACTATATTTCACCGACACGATCCGTCCAGCGGCTGGATTGATTTCTGAAGAGATACTCGGCAACACATTTTTATAGCTCCAATTCAATTGAATGGAGCGGCCGATGAAATAGTTGTAGCTGGTCGCGGGATAGTCCTGGCCATTGGGATAAGTGTATTGGGGATGATAAGTTCCTCGATAGCGGCTGAATACGAACGCGGTCCTGAGATTTTGCTCGTCATTCAACTTGAAGTCCAATCCTGCATCGACCTCAGTCAAATTGTACTTGAATTTGACCAGAGTGGTGTCTGGAGGGTTCGAGGTCGGGTCAGCGCCGTAGGGATAAAAATAATTATCCATTTCTGAATGATGCAACAGCCGATTGTAAACTTCAAGAAACACTGTGGGACGAAACTTGCGATAGTTGACCATGCCAAATAGATCATAGTCCCAATCTCGATTCATGGCGAAGCCGGCAAAGATATCGTATTTGTTCAAAATGTCGCTGGAATAGAGATAGGTCCCGAATTTGACCGTTCCGTAATCGACCATGACGCGAGGCAGGAAGGCCAGGCTGCTGTAAGTGAAAGTATAAGGGGTCGTCGAATAGCGCGGAACTTCGGCATCATTATAGTTGACCGTTTTATCGCTGATCCCTTGATTGATTAAATAAATATCCTGATTTTCTCGCGAAGCAAGTTGGGCGCTGTTGGATCGATATGCCAGATAGCGACTTTGCTGCTCATCCACTTGGGTCGGTCGTTCGATCCAGGCGATGCGATAGCCCTGCGAGTTGAAATCGCTGTATAATAGTTGGCCCTGTTTGTTGACCGAGGGCATAAAAGCGCCGCCCAGCACGTTGGTTAACTGTCTCTTATTTTTGGTGGCCAATTCAAATGCATAAATATTGAAAATGCCAGTCCGATCCCAACTAAAGTAGATTTCCTTTCCATTAGGGGAAAATATCGGATCGCGGGCATCATGTTCATCGGCGATCAAAACTTTCATCGTTTTCCCATCAGCGCTGATGAGGCCAATCTGGCGCCCCTCGCTTTTAGAGTAGGAGAACACGATGACGCTGCCATTTGGCGCCCAGCGCGGAGTGAAAATCTGCTGGCCATCTCTGAACTTGGTCAGATGGGTCATTTTGCGGGTTTTTAAATCGAGCACAGCGATGTTCTGCGTCCCATCTCTTGTGGTCACAAACAACAGTTTGTTCCCATCGGGCGACCAATCCGGATGCTGGGCGCGCAGATTGCGCGTCACTGGGCGTTCTTTTTTCTTTTTTAAATCATAAATATAAATATCCTGAAAATGGGATCCGTGTTTATTCGGTTTGGAGATCCGCGAATAGGCGATTTTTTCACCATCTGGGGACCAAGCCAATGACGAACTGACACCACCTTTAATTTTTTCGACGGTTCCCTTGGTCATATCGTGGAGGTACAATGAAGACTGGGAGAGGTAGTCATAACCTCGGTTCGATACGAAGGCGAATTTCGTCCCATCTGGTGACCAACAGGGGAACAGATTTGCGAAGCCTTTGGACTCGATGATTTTGCCAGCTCGAACATTATTGACAATCGGGCTGACCCGATAGTTGTACATCGTTTCGAGATAACTCTTCCATTCTCGATAGAGCTGTCGTTCGGATTTCCCGAGTACATCCTTCAATGCATCGTTGACCGTGAAATGAAACGGGCTTTGCAGTTCTTGAAAAATGCGTCGCAGCGATTCAACGCCATAGGTTTCGGCAATGTAAATGACCAAGGCATAGCCATGATTATAGAGTTTCTCATTGCCGAAGCTATTTTTGCCGAATACCCCCATTTCCCGATGATTGAGAAGCGTCCCTTCCAGCACGGCGGTCCGAAGAATCATATCGCGATGGGTATCCCAATTGTCGTAATTCAGCTTTGCCAGTTGATATTGAGCCACGCCTTCAGCAAGCCAGTTGGGAACCGTGGTTGTGGCAATGGGGTAAGAGACGATCCGATTGGGAAAGCCATAAAGCACATAAGGGTTCTTTTCCGGCTCATAATCCATGTATTGAAAATAAAGCGCGGGGATTTTTCGCGTCAGTTTTCGGGCGGCGCCCAGGGAGATCATGTGTGTGAATTCATGGGTCACGACATTGCGAAGCCAATTATGATTGCCACGCAACACAAAATCCATCGGAGTCGCCCAGATCTCAATCTTGTTATCGTAATAGTAGGTTGCACCATTGGAATAATCGTCATGATCTCGAATAATGAAATGGACCTTGCCATCGGGCTGATAGAGGTAGAGCGACGTGATAGGCGCATAGATCTCCTCAGCGATTTTGGCGACTAATGCCGCGGTCCGCTCTGCGCCTTTATGATAATGAACCTGAAAATGTTCTGTATCAATGGTCAGCCAATTTAACTCTGGATGGTTATATTCTACTGGTTGACCGAATAGATTTGCTCCCCACACCCAACCAATTAGCAACAATGGAATGATGTAATTTGCTCGTTTCACTGCTGTTCACCCATTTTATCAGATTTCATACTTATTTTAAAGTCGAATTCGCCCCCCGTCATGGTTTCATGGATTGATCGTTAACTAGTTTGAAAAGTATTTTGAAATCCAGTTTGCCTATTTGATTGATCTTATCCAATCTGCAACCCTGCAAATACCACGAAAATTGCGAACAGGTCGCGCAGAATATCCAATCATGCCAGTCTATTTAACGACGGCGATCTTAATCATGACCATACTCGACTCGTTCGCTCGCTTTGCGGTTACGCGGGCGAGATAGATGCCGCTTTGCACTCGAGTCACGTCCCAGGTTCGCTCATTTTCGATGCCACCAATGCCTGGTCCGGTCAATTGCTCAACAAGTTCACCCGCCGCATCATAGATTCTGATCGTCACCTCTGCTGCCTCCCTTAAATAGTAGCGGATGATGGTCCAATTCCCTTCTGTTGGATTGGGATAATTATACACCGTTTTTTCAGGCATCAGAGCCCCAGTTCGAGATGGAACCGATCCCGGCAGTTGTGCAATAGCAGAGTGACGTTCATTGTTGAGAAATTGTCTCCAATAGATTTGACGGTCATTGAATTTATATTCTAATGTCCACACGTGACAGAAATCGTCTTCGGATCGAGCAATCAAACAAAATAAACTATCGCTGGTCAGATGAGCAATGACTGGCGCCGAATTCGCTGGTGTCGAGATGGAAAGCGGAAAGCCATTGACCTTTCGTCCATCGCTGTGAAAGGCGTTCATAAGGCCGTTTTTTGACGCCACGATGATTTCGATTTTCTGATCGCCATCTAAATCGACCAAAATCGGGTCGGGATAAGCTTCGCTTTCCGCGCCGCGGTCGATGAGAATGGGGAAATTCGTTAACAAGGTTCCATTGAAGCGATAGGCGAAAATTTTTCCACCGCCAGTAACAATAATGTCCAAGTAACCATCCCCATCGACATCAGCTAAGGCGGGATTAGAGAGCGGCGAGCTCGTCGAGATACCGGCGAAGTCTGGGAGAAAATCGCCCTCATGGGTCAGGATGAATAAATTCCCTATGGTAGAAGTGAGGACGATATCAGATCTTCCATCACGATCCAAATCTCCAAATGCCGGGTAATTTAAAATTCCTGCGCCAGCAAAGCGTTTCTGCCAAATAATGTTTCCATTCTCATCGACCGCGAAGATAGTACCTGCCTCGTCAATTGCAACAAAGCGCATTGCTGAGACATCGCGACATGCCATTAACCGTTGCAAAGCCTTATTAGAAATTGCGGTTTGCCAGACGATTTGTCCTGTTTCAGAAATGAGATGAATTCTCCCTGTTTGATCGCCAATCGCAATTTCGCTGCCTGGTGTTGCTGAATTCCAATCGCCAATAATTGGCACCGTAGTAATCGTGCTGCCGCAGTTAATTTCAAACAATAAATCCGCTTCACCATCGCTGTTGCGATCTTCTGCCTGCCATGCAAATAAGTGGCCAATAGACGATCCAGCGATGACCTCTAATGCTCCATCTCCAGTCAGATCAGCTAATGCTGGGGAGTGCAAAAAATGTCCAGTTTCAATGCGAGCAAACATCGGCAATGGTATGTTGGTGGTATCGCCCAACAAGCTGATCTGGTATGTGAATGCGTCATTGGTGATCAATTTTTCACCATTGGCTTGCCATGCAAGGATCATTCCGCTTGCAGTGGCTGCTACAATTTCTTCGCGACCATCGCCATTCAAGTCTCCAACAACGAGTGCACTATTGCCTGAGTTTGCCCCCAAAAATGCTGGGAA
Organism: candidate division KSB1 bacterium; assembly: GCA_034506395.1. Taxonomy (NCBI): domain Bacteria; kingdom Pseudomonadati; species Candidatus Zhuqueibacterota bacterium. The sequence continues at coordinate 26,699 of JAPDPQ010000021.1, forward strand.
GCCAGGCTGATAGTACTTGATTTCAAGTTTGAAATACATTACTGAATCGATCGGGCTAAAATTGGTAATATAAATCCCAGTGTTTGCCCGTGCGTAAGAATGGGTGCTTGGCTTCGTGAAGGGGGTGAACTTGACCTGTTGAGATGAATTGACAAATAGATGAGCCGGGTTTGCATCCCACCACATGTCCTCAGCATAACCCGCGTGATATCCAGTGAAACCGAAAAAATTGTAATAATAGCCCATATCCTGTGAGCCGTCGGCTTCAACCAGATCCACACCACGATGGTTCATATCCGTGTTGACCCGGTTCTCCGCATATTTTTGCTCGATGATGTTTTCGTCGATATGCCAGATCAAGATGCCAGACCCTGGTAGATCAAAGTCATATTCGTTTACCGAAGTGATGACGTCGATGCCGTCTAATGGGTTTATGATCGGCGATCCGTCACTCCCGTAATAGAACTCAACCCGTTTACCGTTGGCATCAAATCCGACTGCGATATTTCGGGTCTCGCGGACACGTTGCTGGCGATTTTCCACAAGAAAGTATTCTTTGGCGTTAATGGGGATTTTATAAATTTTATTGGGATTGGCCGCCAAGGCTGCTGCTACAGGGATTTTATCGCCAGATGAAATGAGGATCGGTTGCTCCCAACCCAAGAAAATTTTGCTCCATGCGCATGGTTGAGCTGGAATTGAGCCATAGAAGTTCCCAGAACCTTGATCCATTAATCCAAACCGGCCAATCCCTGGATGACCTGTATCGGTATCAAACAAAGCTGGTAATCCTAATTGAAATCCCATCATCAGCGCGGCAGTGCCTAAGAGACCGAAAATTTTATAGTCGCCTTGATTCTCTGTTTCCGGCAAAATGATGCCTTCTTTGATAAAAAAAGTCCCGTTGTTGACCGGGATCCCTGCAAAGTCCGGCAAATTGCCGCCGATATTTTTTTTCAGATCGTTGAAATTGAGGAACACCGAAGGGATGTCGCAAGGTGTAGTATCGAATTCCTGCGTGAATTCGGCGCCGACCCCTGCATGAAATATGATAAAGACGTCGAACTTGGAGAAATCGATATAGCCAGCTTGGTCGGCGCTTACGATCGCATCTCGAAAAAGCTCGGCCAGCCGCTGGTCCAATACCGCTGGCGTTTGATTCGGGTTATAGTACGCCATGGGATGCGGGAGAGTCCAAGCACTATCGGAAGCGAGCGGATAGACAAAACTATCGCCGTTTTCCTCTTCTACCTGAAGGGCGAGTTTTCCTCCTGATACTTTCAGGTAATAGTCCTTCAGAGCACGAAGCTGATTTGCAAAATAGCGTCGATTATGCGGCGGAGGATTGATCATACCAGTGCCTGTAGATAAGTCGAACCAACCATCCCCGGTGGTATTCCGATCGTTATCCCGCTGAAATTGTACGCGGATCGCCATGACCTTGAGTGTTTTTGGAAGGTTAGCTTGAATAGCAGCAAAATCGTTGCTGGCCTCCGTTGCCGTGCTGGCTGGTTTGAACGTCACAAATCGAGCTGAGGGAGTGCTGGGGTAAAAGGAAGGGCGCTTAATTTTTTCCGCTGCGAAGCTGGCGCTGAAGATCAATAATCCAATCGCGATGAATTTTATCCGTAGTGTCTGGTGTAAGATCATAGTTCAAATAAGGTCTCAACATAAATTATCCGATGATGATTGAATACAATAATTGATCAAATTCCTGAAATGTGTCAGGAGCAGCGAGGCGCTGAGAGCGAGCTTGAAAATTAGCTTTGTTAGCATGCAAGAGTTCTATTCATTTCAATCTCAGATGCCTCACTACTCCTGAATCAATTATTGCAACGAAGCCATGACCGAAGTCATGGGAATTCATCAAATAGATCTATTAGGCAATTGTGTGGCTTGCCATTAGGTTGCTATCAGTTGCTTTGTCGAGTGATCTAATAAAATCAAAGTCAGTTAGAATCCAGCAGTCAATGAAAATCGCATGGTATCTGCCAGCGGGTGGCCCTTTTCAGCCGCGACATAGCCGAAGTCAAAGCCGTAGGATGCGTACTTGATGCCAGCGCCAAAGCTGAAATAATGGACTTTGCCTTCTTTATCGTGGTAATAACCGGTCCGCAGGGCAAACAGATCGCTGTACCAATACTCAATACCGACGCTGCGGGTGATCTTATCCAATTCCGTTTGGAGGGGATCATCGTACCACGAGGTCACGAGCGCTTTATAGAAAGGATCCGCTTTGCTGCCTTTGCGCGGGGTGACCAATAACTTATTGATATCCGCGGTGAGCGTAATTTTGTTGTATTTTTGGTCCACTAATTTGAAAGCAAATCCGGTTTTCAAGTTAGTGGGGAGCGGATCGGCCTGATCTTCATCGATGTAAGCGATTTTTGGTCCCATATTTGAAAGGTTCATGCCCCAACTCAGGCGATTATTGAAGAACGGGAAATTGTACAGCAGGCCAACATCGAAGGCAAAGCCGCTGGCAGTGCCCGAGCCGCGTTCCGTGCCAGCGCCATAGGGAGAAAGGCTACTGCGAATGAACCGCAGCGACAGCCCCATGGACAGATTATCCGTAACGGTTGCTCCGTAGCTTGCTGAGATGGCCCACTCGCTGCTGTTGAACTCGCCTAATTCTTGTCCCGTCGAGCTGGTGCGCATTTGCTTGCCGAGATTCAGATAGACAACGTTAAAGCCGACCGTACCTACACCCTCGATACTCATTTTATAAGCTAAAAATTCATAGAATAGGTCATCAGTCAATCCAGGAAGCCAATTGGCGTGCATAAAGGTAATTTCTCGGCCAGTTTGGTAGGCCAATCCAGCAGGGTTCCAAAATACGGCTGAGGCGTCATTGGCGACAGCAACGAAGGCCTCGCCCATACCAGCGGGCCGCGCGCCAGGGGAGATTAATAAGAACAACAGGGCCGCTTCGCTGACAGCTAAGGCCTGTTGTGAGACCAATACCAGGATGAGCAACAATGATGCGATGGCGAAATACTTTTTCATGAGATCAATCCTCCACGATTTTGCATCTGTAAAAACAAAAAAACCGAATGAAAAAGGTCAGCCCTTCCATAATCCACAAAGGTTCACCTCAACCATTCGGAATTTAACCTATGAAAGGAAAAATTCGGAAAAGGCAATGAGATGGTTAATTCCCCCGTGTCACAGAATAACATTGTCATGATTGAGCAACTGTTAACCACTTAACAAACCTTTAACGAACTTTTCCTAATAGGCGGCCTCCACAAATTATTCATCCAGTTAATTTGCAAATTGTCTTAAAGAAAAGTCGTTATATACTACTCATGGTAATGGCAAAAGTTCCTTGCTATTTCCCTGTTGGCTGTTTTATTTCTTAAACATTTTCAAGGCTGCTACCAATGAGTCCATTTCTGCTTTGGTGCGCTTTTCGGTTACTGCGATCAGCAAGCCTTTGGTGAGACCAAAGTCATATCGGGAAAGATCAATCCCGGCATAGATGCGTTGCAATAGCAATTTTTCGATAATTTGGCTCGGTGGTACAGGAGTTAAAACCACAAACTCTTTGAAGAATGGGGCATTGAAAGCCAGACGATAGCCATCGAGCTGCTGGATTTGTTCGGCCAAGTAGTGGCTGTTTTGTAAGCACAAATTGGCCACTTGCTGGATCCCCTGTTTGCCCATTAGTGCTAAATAAACAGTTGCAGCCAACGCAACCAAAGCCTGGTTGGTGCAGATATTGGATGTGGCTTTCTCCCGCCGAATATGTTGCTCGCGAGTTTGGAACGTGAGCACGAAACCGCGACGACCGTGGCGGTCCACCGTTGCCCCAGCAATCCGGCCTGGCATTCGTCGGATCAGATCAAATTTGCAGGCCATGATGCCCAGATACGGGCCCCCAAAATTGAGGCTATTTCCCAGGCATTGTCCCTCTCCAGTCGCAATATCGACGTGATAGCGGCCTGGAGGTTCCAGCAGCCCCAGGGAGATGGGATCTGTGGAACTAATCATCAATGCGCCAGCGGCATGGCAGCGTTCGCTGATCTCAAAAACTTCCTCCAAGTTGCCCAAAAAATTCGGATGTTGCACCATGACCGCTGCAGTGCTACTATCGATCTTTGATGATAGATCATTCAAATTGGTAATTCCATTTTCCAGCGCAGCGAGTTGAATTTGAATACGCTGCCCATGGCAATAGGTCTGTATTACCTGACGATAATGGGGATGAATGCCGCGGGAGACTACAACCTTTTTGCGGCCGGTCTCTGCTACCGCCATCAGGGCTCCCTCTGCCAGAGCAGAACCGCCATCATACATGGAGGCATTGGCGACTTCCATGTCGAACAATTCAGCAATCATCGATTGGTATTCATAAATCGCTTGTAATGTTCCTTGGCTTACTTCTGGCTGATACGGGGTGTAGGCAGTATAAAACTCACTGCGGGAGACGATGGCCCCAACGGCTGCGGGGATAAAGTGATCATAAGCTCCACCACCCAAAAAGCTAATAGCATCAGCCACGCTCTCATTGCAACGAGTTTTTTGATGAATTTCGCGGGCGATCTCCAATTCAGATAATGCTGGTGGTAGGTTAAGTTCTCGATTGAATCTAAGCTGTTTCGGAATATTGCTAATCAGAGCTTCAAAGTCAGGGACACCAATCCGCTCCAACATCGCCTCTCGATCGGCATCCGTATTCGGAATAAAAGGCATAAATGGACTCCATGCTGGTTTTGTCACTCGTTCGATGCGCTTGGCTATTTCGCTCAACTGATATGCTTTCTATAATCCTCAGGACTCATTAATGCCTCTAATTCAGCGGGATCGGAGATCTGAATCTTAATCATCCAACCCTTATCGTAGGGATCCTGATTGATCAATTCAGGTTGATCCTGCAATATGGTGTTAACTTCGATCACAGTGCCTGAGACTGGCGAAAACAAGTCTGAGACCGCTTTAACCGCCTCGATGGTTCCAAACGGCTCCATCTGCTTAACTTCCTGATTCAGTTCGGGCAATTCTACAAATACGATATCGCCCAGCTCGCTCTGTGCGTAGTCTGTAATCCCAACCGTGGCGACGCCGCTCGTGTCATCGTATAAAACCCACTCATGTTCCTCAGTGTACAGCAGTTCCTTCGGTATTTCCATGCTTCGGTTCTCCCTTAATTTTGTTCTGCAATTTATTGGTGACTTAATAATCGTTCGATGTATTTGGTATCGAAGTTCCCTTTCTGAAAATCGCTATCCTGCATGACCTTCTGATGGAATGGGATAGTGGTTGCGACTCCTTCAATAATGAATTCTTCGAGAGCGCGCTGCATTCGCACCAATGCCTCCTGGCGGTCTTTTCCCCAAGTGATCAGCTTCGCAATGAGGGAATCATAGTAGCTGGGTATTTGATATTGGGCGTAGGCATGGGTATCAACCCGAACGCCTGGACCTCCAGGGACATGAAAGTGTTCGATTTTGCCGGGACAGGGGCGAAAATTCTTTTCTGGATCCTCGGCATTGATTCGACATTCAATTGCATGCCCACGCAATTTATAACCACGAATCACCGAATTAAGTTTCTCCCCAGCGGCAAGCAAAATCTGTTGTTTCAGCAAATCCATTCCAAATACCACTTCTGTGACCGGATGTTCCACTTGAATTCGCGTATTCATCTCCATGAAATAAAATTTGCCGTCCTCATCCAGCAAAAATTCGATCGTGCCAGCACTCTGGTAATTGACCTGCTTGGCCCCCTTAATGGCAGTATCGATCAGTCGTTTCCGAATGCGCTCGGTGACTACTGGGGATGGAGATTCTTCAATCAGTTTCTGATGCTTACGCTGGATGGAGCATTCTCGTTCCCCTAAGGCCACAATGTTGCCGTAACGGTCGCCCAATAGTTGTACTTCGATATGGCGCGGACGTTCAAAATATTTTTCGATATACAGGTCAGGATTTTTGAATGCTGCATTCGCTTCGGTTCGGGCGGTGATAAAGGCGGCCTCCAGTTCGCTGCGTTCTCGAACCACTCGCATCCCTTTGCCCCCGCCTCCAGCCGTGGCTTTGAAAATGATCGGATAACCGATCTGTTCGGCAACTGCCTCTGCGGTCTTCAAATCGTTGACCACCCCATCGCTACCAGGGATGGTTGGGATGCCAGCTTTTTTCATCGTGGCTTTGGCGTAGGCTTTATCGCCCATACTCGCAATCATTTCAGAGCTGGGACCGATGAAGTGAATTTTGGAGGACTCGCAGATCTCAGCAAATTGGGCGTTTTCAGCTAAAAAACCGTATCCGGGATGAATTGCATCGGAATTGGTGATCACTGCTGCGCTGATGATTCTCGGAATATTGAGATAGCTCTCGGAACTTGGTCCTGGACCAATTCGGACGCACTCATCAGCGAACCGAACATGCAACGAATATTCATCCGCTTCTGAATAGACGGCCACAGTGGCGATGCCCAATTCCTTACAGGCCCGGATGATCCGTAATGCGATTTCACCTCGATTGGCTATAAGTATTTTCTTGAACAACCCTAAGATCTCCAGCAGTTAAACTTCGGCTCACAGCTTTTCAATTTTGAACAAGACCTGATTGTATTCGACTGGTTGGGCATTTTCAACAAGGATCGCGACGATGCGGCCACGCCACTCAGACTCGATTTCATTCATGAGCTTCATGGCTTCAATAATGCAAAGAACCTGGTTCGGTGCCACAATATCACCAACTTCGACGTAAGGTGGCGCATCTGGTGCCGGTGCTCGATAGAAAGTTCCCACCATCGGTGACCTCACCTCGACGATGTTATCGGAACTTGGCTCTGGAGCAGGTGGTGCAACTGCGGCGACTGGCGATTGGGCGCCCGGCAATGAGGCGACCTCCTGAACCTGGGGCAAAGGTGTAGGCAGCGAGGCAGAGGGAGGAGGTGCAACGATCGTTGAGGGCGCTGATGAGTTCGTGCCTTTGCGAATACGCACTTTCTTGCCCCAACGACTGACCTCAAGTTCATTAATTTGGCTTTGTTCGACCAGTTCAATTAATTTCTTAATTTCTTTCGGCCTCATCCTTTTCTCCTGATTAATGACAGTAGCTTCGGCGTTCTCCTCGGCCTCCATCCGAAGCTAACATGATCTCTTCAAAATTCCCCAACAAGGGCATGGTCTTACCATTTGTCCCCTGACGATCATAAAGACTGTAAAACATAAATCCACTGACCAGTGGATTGATCTTTTGAGTTGCGGATGATATAATTAGCGACACAGTTCAAATAAGAATCAGAACAAAGCAATACGAAAATTTCGTCCTTCCGTGAACGGAAACGCTCCAAAATCTTTCGGCTTCGATTTACCCATAAAAACCGAAGCTCCACTGCTGCTCGGCAAATGCACGATATCGCAACCCAAAATTTTGAGCTGAAATTTAACCGGAAAAGAAATAAAAGTCAAGATTTTTCTGGACAGATCAAAAATAACCAGAACTGCATCAGCTTGCCAGAACGAAGATAATTGATTCAAATATTCTCGCTGCGTTGAACATGCCGCCGAAGTTTAATATTGAATCAAATCTTACAAAATAGATGGCGTTTGATCCAATTATGTTTCAGCATGTGAGAGCACTGGATCGCAGCATCTCACTGGCTCAATAATACTTTTCGAAGCAATTCACTGACCAGTTGCGGATCGGCGCGATGCCCGGTCTGTTCCATTATTTGTCCCATGAAGAAGCCCCACAATTTGGTTTTTCCAGCGTGGAATTGAGCTACCGCTTCGGGGTTGCGCTGGAGCACATACCTGACGATTTCCGCCAAATAGTCGCTATCGGCAATCTGGCTGAGGCTGTGCTCAATGAGGATCTCCCTTGCAGGACGGCCAGTGGTTAGCATCCGTTTGAAAATTTCGCGAGCCGAGAGGTCATTCACCTTTCGTTCGGTCAGCAAACTCAGCAACTCTGCCAGTGCATGGCTGGTGATCGGCACATCTTTTACATTCGAGATATGTTGGATCGCCGGTGAGACGAACTCGAGCATCCAACGGCTCAATAAGTGATGATCCGATACCAGTAGGGCGACCTGTTCAAAATAATCGGCCAGGACTTTGTCTGCGGTGAGTCGCTCTGCCCGCGATCGATCTAGATGATACTGGGCGATGAAGCGATCGCGACGGGCGAGGGGCAATTCGGGCATTTGTTTCTGGATCGTTTCGATCTCAGTTCGGTCTATCGAGAATGGGAGCAAATCTGGCTCTGGGAAATACCGATAATCATGGGACGCTTCTTTGCGACGCATGGGGATGGCCGTGCGGGTTCGGGCGTCCCAGAGTAAAGTCTCGTTGCTAATGCTGCCGCCATTTTCAAGCAGCTTCATTTGCCGGTTGATCTCAAATTCCAGGGCCTGGCGCAGCGCATGAATAGAGTTGAGATTTTTTATTTCGGTCTTTTGCCCCGATTGAGCAGAGCCTGGGCGCTGCACCGAGATATTGGCGTCGCAGCGCATTCTGCCTTCTTCCAAATTGCCATCGCTGATCTCTAAATAGCGCACAAGCTGTCGCACTGCGGAAAAGCAGAATACTGCTTGTTGCGCAGAATGGATTTCTGGTTCGGTGACGATTTCGACAAGCGGCACTCCGCAGCGATTGAAATCGATCAGGCTCTCGCGTTTCGGTACCCAATCTTCATCATGGATCAATTTGCCAGCATCTTCTTCAAGATGGATACGCGCGATTCCAATTTTTTGCCGCGAGCCTTGGTGCTCAAATTCGATGTAACCTTTCCAACCTATCGGGGCATCGAATTGGGAGATCTGATAGCCTTTTGGCAGATCTGGATAAAAGTAACTTTTCCGAACGAATCGAGAATGCTGAGCAATCTGGCAATGGGTTGCCAACCCCAATTTGATCGCCAGGGCCACTGCTGAGCGGTTCACCATCGGAAGCGTTCCAGGCAATCCCAGACAGATGGGGCAGACGTTGGAATTGGGTAGAGCCCCAAATTGGGTACTGCACTGACAGAACAACTTTGAGGCAGTGAGCAGTTGGACATGAATTTCAAGCCCAATCACTGGCAGGTATTTGGAATGGTCAAATGTCATGGTTTGTTTGATGGATTGCTCGTTCCAAGCTCGACCCAACTTGAAATAATGTTGGTTCGTTGTACGGTTTAGCCAAGAATTGGACTCCGATTGGTAGTCCTTGCGGGTCATTACCGACAGGCAATGTGAGGCTGGGGAGCCCACCCAAATTTGCTGATACAGTGTAGAGATCAGAGAGGTACATGCTCAGAGGATCGTTTGTTTTCTCACCGAGCCGAAACGCCGGGGTTGCTGTGGTTGGGGCGATCAGGCAATCACATACTTCAAACGCGCTGTCGAAATCTTGTTTGATCAGCGCGCGTACCCGCTGCGCAGTCTGGTAATATTGATCATAATATCCTGAGGAAAGCACGAAATTGCCGAGCATAATGCGGCGTTTTACTTCTGGGCCAAACCCCTCTGATCGCGTTAAATCGTACATTTCATCCAAATCAGAGGCTTGAGGATGGCGAAAGCCATACCGAACCCCATCAAAGCGAGCCAGATTTGACGCTGCCTCGGCACTGGCAAGAACGTAGTAACAGGCTACTGCGTAATCGAAATGGGGTAGAGAGAGTTCGATGAAGGTTGCACCACCTTGTTCCAACAATCGACGGCAGAGTTCGATTCTGGCGCGAATCGTCTGATCAAGACCGGGTACGAAATATTCGGTTGGCCAACCGATTTTCAGGCCAGCAATAGAACGATCGCAATAGCGAGAATAATACGGAACCGAAATGGGGGAAGAGGTCGCATCGCGGGGATCGTGGCCAGCAATGACTTGGAGTAATAGGGCTGCATCAGGGATATTCCGGGTAATAATGCCGATCTGATCGAGCGATGAAGCAAAGGCCACTAAACCAAACCGTGATACGCGACCATAAGTGGGTTTAAGCCCCACAACGCCGCAGAATGCTGCTGGCTGGCGAACTGAACCACCAGTGTCTGAACCAAGTGCTGCCATAGCCAGATCAGCGGCAACGGCAGCGGCGGATCCCCCTGAGGAACCGCCAGCCACTCGATCCAGCGCATGCGGATTCTTGACCGGGCCGTACCAGGAGTACTCGTTCGAAGAACCCATCCCGAACTCATCCATATTGGTCTTGCCGATAATAATGGCATCCGCTTGCTCTACTCGCTCGATCACGGTGGCACTATAAGGGGAGCGGTAGGCGCTAAGAATTCTTGAACCGCATGTTAGTGGTTCATTATCAATGCTAATATTATCTTTAATCGCTAAAATGAGACCTGCCAGCATGCCAGCAGTCCCTTTTTGCAACTTATGATCCACTTCTGCCGCCTTTTTCAGCGCCCGATCGTGGCAAATCGTAATAAAGGCGTTGTATTGATCATGATTATTGATGCGATTCAAATAATATTGAGTGAGCTCGCGGCAGGAGTAGCTATGGCGATCTAAAGCGTTACGGACGTCAGAGAAGCCTATGCCCATCCAGCTCAACAATGATTTTCTCCTCGTAGCATCTGCCAAATTTTCTTTGAGTGGTCTGACCTCGCAATTTCGTCAAACAAAAATTGATCATTAGGCCGCATCGGCTTGGGATTTGCGCAGAACAGAGCAGGAACGATCAGAGCGGATCAATGTCGTTGAAATGCAGCAGCTATGCTTTTTCATCCTGTTTTGCTTCTTCGATCTTTTTTGGGGGTTCTTCATCTTTCCCCTGGGTGGCTTTTTTAAACTCCCGAATCCCCTTGCCGAGCCCGGCTGCCAGGTCCGGCAATTTCTTCGCCCCAAATAGCAAAATGATAATAAAAAAGATGACCAGCAATTCTTGTATGCCTAATCCGAACATTTTTCCTCCACAATTTAGTTTCAATCTTGCGCTCTGCAATATGAAAAATAAAAAATTTGTCGCTATTTCTCCTTCGAATGGGGGCTCTTTTGGACTTTGCCTGCCAATCGATATGCTTGATTATTTTTTAGCTCTGATGGCGATCCTTAAAAAATCACCAATATATTAACTAAAGCTCTCGAGAACGCTATTCTTTAATCTGTCGATCGATATCGGTGAAATCGATTTCATCTTTGACGTCGTCCATCGCTTTACGAAATTGCCGGATCCCTTTGCCAATGCCGCGAGCAAGCTCTGGCAATCGCTTGGACCCGAACAACAATAAAATGACAAGCATAATTAACAGCAATTCTGGAGTCCCAACTGTACCGAACATATAGAATCACCTCCTGAGCAGAAGGATGCCCACAAAATTATTGGGCTTCCCAAACTCGATATAGAAATTTTATACAAATGTCATAGAGACAAACAAGGCTGACGCATAACGAGCAAACGGATCGAATTCCATCGCATGAAGGGATGGGATCAGTGCATTCGTTTAATAACGATTTTGGTGATACCAGCGCAGCAAGTATGCCGCAAATGCAATGCTGACGATCCCAATAACATTCAAGATAAATTTAAACCCCAGAGTGAAACTGAGAAAACCTAAATTCAGTGTCACGGGATCGAATCCAATGGTAGCGGATCTGATAAAGAACTGTTTTACCACGCCATCTGGCAAGAGCAATGCTAAGAGATTGCCCAATGCTGAACCGATAATTGCTCCAAGAATCAGAAAGACGACGATGATTCCTAACGGTCTTTTGCGCATCTTTTGATCCTAAAGTTCATTTGCTATATTCGTTCTGACATCAAATATAATTAAAATGAATTAAAAATTCAATTGCTTTTTTGAGATAAATGAACCGTTTTACTCTCGCGGGGTAATTTCGAACCGCGAGTTTGGTGATAAATATATCGAATCACCCCCCATAAGATATAGGCGATAGTCATGGGATAAAAGGTTTCATGAGTTCGGAGCGCCAGGATTGTCAATAGAATGAAAATAAGAATGATGCCGATTGAGTTTTTTGCTCCTTGTCGAAAAGACAACTTGGGAAGCGTATAATACTCTACCGGACTTATCATTAACCCGCAGACCAGAAGCAGTTGAGGAACAAGGATGCGAGATAAATGAATATCGTCCCAAAAATGATAATTGAAAATAACGAAGGAAGCAGTACATAAAGCAGAATAGGGGATTGGCAGTCCAACAAATTTGGTCTTTGGTTTATTGCCATACAGAACGTTGAACCTGGCCAGTCGAATTCCTCCGAATAACAGCGGAAGAAAACTAATAATAATCCCCAACCGGCCTAAATTGACCAAATAGACCTTATATAGTAAAATAGATGGCGCCACTCCGAATGAAGCAAGATCGGCCAGTGAATCGAATTCGATGCCAAAGCTGCTGGTGGTTCTGGTGAGTCGGGCAAACTGCCCATCCAGCACATCGAACACAGCGGCCAGCGAAATGAGCCAGCAGGCCGAAATCACTTTGTCCTCCAGCACGCTGATAGTGCCCAGAAAGCCGCAGAAAATGTTGAGCGTAGTGAAAAGATTAGGAATGACGCTTTTGGTATTTTTCATCCTCGAATTCAATGCCAATTAGCACTCCATTAATAGCTGAAGGGCTCATTCATATCGGCCAATAATGGTTTCGCCAGCCCGCACCTTTTGATTGAGTTGAACCTGCAATTGAACTTCGAGTGGCAAAAAGAGATCGATACGGGAACCAAATTTGATCATGCCAAACCGCTGACCGCGCTGCACCGTCCATCCATTGCGAAGATTGCAAACGATCCGCTTGGCGAGGATGCCAGCGATCTGTTTGAACAACAATTTTATTTTCTCATTTTCGATGCCAATTAGCGTTTGTTCGTTCTCGTAAGCGGCAGCGGACTGATAAGCTGGCAGAAATTTGCCTTTATTATATTTTAAATAAGTGACTCGGCCTTCAACTGGGATTCGGTTGACGTGCACATCAAAAACCGACATGAAGATACTGATCCGGTAAACACGGGTCCCGAAAAAAATCGGCTCGGTTGTTTGATCGAGCAGAATGATCTTCCCATCGGCTGGCGCAACGATGATGTTCGGTTCTGTGGGCACGTGGCGCTCTGGATCGCGGAAAAAATAGATCGAAAAGAATACAAGACTCCAGCCGATCAGAGTAAACACCCCGAACAGCGGTCTCGGGTTAATTACAGCGCCGATAGTGATCGCAACGGCCATGGCGCCGAAAACGACGATGATCGGTGCTCCTTCTTTTGCCATTGATCCCTCAATTGGATAATTGTGCTTTTTATTCAGTCATCCATCAGGACGGCTGGAAGATTCGCTTCTTAATTTCTTCCAATTCCATTTCATTGCTCGGTTGGAGCAACTGAAACTCGGATCCGCTGATGTCAGCACCAGGCTTTGCTTCACTGAGCCGAAAAGTATTCAGTGAAATTTCGTCGCCAAGGACCAGTTTATCCTTGGCGCGGCCGAATTCCAGCGCTAGATCCACTAACCTATAATTCCTGCGTTGAAAGAACGACTTCAACACGGCATTGATTTTTGATGTGAGCCGTTCGATCACCCGGATTTCATCAGGGGTAGCCAGTTGCAATGCAATGGCATGGCTCGGATTGATCATGGGATTGTTGCGCTGCTCATCTTTTAGATAAAACTCAATAATCGGGTAATTGAGCTCTTTACCGGCCTCAAGTCCAAAACGCTGAGTCAAGCTCCCGGCTACAATATTGCGAATGGCGATCTCAAGCGGGATCATTTCCAGCCGGCGCACCAGCATTTCCCGACCTCCCAAATCCTTCACGTAATGGGTCGGAATGTGAAATCCTTCTAAATAATGAAACAAATAACAAGAAATGTCCTTGTTGATGATGCCTTTTCCTTTGATCAGCTCTGCGCTGCTGGCCTCAAAACCCATCGCATCATCTTTGAATTCTTGAATCAATTGATCCGATTCTTCGAGGGAATACAATTTTTTTGTTTTCCCATCGTGTAGTTTCTTTTTCTTTTTCAAGATGCCGTCTCCGTCACTAACAATTCTAATTTAATTCCGCGCAAGAAAAACTAACATGAAAATCGATTCTATTATATCTCAAACTCTACTTGCAAGAATAGCCACAGCCATATGCAAGATTCTATTTTCTAAATCCGCAAGGCAACATCCCAAAATAATTAGCGGTGCTTTTTCTATTAATTTTCCTCTGATTGAGTCACCGCAGCACATGGCAATCCATCATTCATTGCATCGACAGCCGACTATCCGCACAATAAAAGTTGCTTCTCCTTTAGAATTTCTTCAGCTGACGATAGGCTAAATGATGCCGACTCGCTGGAAAATCGAGTCAATATTTCTGAGATGCACTCGAAGATCGAAACATGCATCGATCTCAGATGGCGAAAGCACTTGACGAATTTCAGCGTTCGTCATGAGCAATTGTTTGAAAGATCCTTTATTTTGCCAAACCTGCATCGCACAATCCTGGACCAGTCGATATGCGGTCTCGCGCAACATCCCTTTTTGGGTGAGCGCTAATAGCACGGCTTGGGAGAATATCACGCCCTGAGTTTTTTCCAAATTCGCCATCATATTTTCCGGATAGACCAGCAATTGATCCATAATAGCAGCAAATCGGTTGAGCATATAGTCGATCAATATGGTGCTATCCGGGAGGATGATCCGCTCAACGGAGGAGTGGGTGATATCGCGCTCATGCCAGAGAGAAACATTTTCCATGGCAGCGAGCGCATTGGCGCGCACGATGCGACTTAGCCCTGCAATTTGTTCACAATTGATCGGGTTGCGTTTATGGGGCATGGCCGAGGACCCTTTTTGTCCCTTGGAGAAAAATTCTTCTACTTCAAGGATCTCAGTCCGCTGAAGATTTCTGATTTCAGTGGCGAATTTTTCTAAAGAGCAACCGATCAGAGCCAACGTAGTCAAAAAGTGGGCATAGCGATCGCGCTGAACAATTTGGGTGGATGCGGGTGCCATCTTTAGATTAAGTTTTTCGCCCACCCGGGCCTCGATATCAGGATTGAGATGCGAGAAAGTTCCAACTGCTCCGGATAATTTTCCGACGGCGATCATTTCGATGGCTTGATCAAGCCGAGCCAAATGACGGCCCAGCTCATCGTACCAAACGGCCAGTTTCAAACCGAAAGTGGTCGGTTCCGCATGAACGCCATGGGAGCGACCGATGCAATAGCTGTACCGATGCTCCAGCGCGCGACGTTTGATAACCTCTCGAAGCTGAATAAGATCGTTGCGGATGATCTCTCCAGCCTCTTTCAGGAGCAGGGCATTGGCCGTATCTAATAAGTCCGATGAAGTCATCCCCAAATGGACGTAACGAGACGCCTCGCCGACATATTCCGCCACATTGGTCAAAAACGCAATAACGTCATGCTTTACTTCTCGCTCAATTTCTAAAATACGTTGCGTATTAAACTGTGCTTTGCCACGGATTTGTTCCATTGCCTCAGCCGGGATAGCCCCCAATTCGGCCTGGACCTCACACACGCAGAGCTCCACCTTTAGCCAGGTGCGAAATTTATTTTCTTCGGTCCAGATCGCCCCCATGGCCGGCAGCGTATATCGCTGAATCACTGCGCCTCCTCATCGGATTTCTTCCAATTTCAATGATAGGGAAATATTCCTTCCTTGGCGAATCACTCGCATCTCCAATACATCGCCACCTTTCACATCTGAGTTGTCGATCACCGCCCAGACATCTTCTTTGCTATGGATCTCTTGCTCATTGATGGCGACGATCACATCTCCGATTTTAAAACCTGCACGACTGGCTGGGCTGTTTTTTTCCACACCCGAGACAATCACGCCATCGGTTGAGCGCAAACCTAAATATCGGGCTAAAGAAAAAGTGATGTCCTCAATTTCGAGGCCGGTTCGGAATCTACGATTGACTCTGCCAAATTGCCGTAACTCCTGAATGATCCGTTTAGCCCGATTTATCGGAATGGCAAAACCGAGACCAATGGAGGTTCCAGTCCGCTCACTCCCCGAAAAAATAAAGGTGTTGATCCCGATGACTTCGCCCACACTATTGACCAACGGTCCGCCGCTATTCCCACTATTGATCGCCGCATCGGTCTGAATCATGTCCTTATAGACCCGATTATCGCTTTGTTTGCCGAAATCCCGATCGGTTGCGCTGATAATCCCCTGGGTCACCGATGGCTGACCCATATCGAATAGACCAAATGGATTCCCAAAGGCAATTGCCCATTCGCCGATGATCAGATCATCAGAATTTCCTAAGATGACGTATGGCAACGGTTCGGTAGAATCGATCTTGAGCAACGCAATATCGGAAATATAATCCGATGCCACAACGTTTGCCTGGAATTTTTTGCCATTGGGCAGCGTGACGACGATCTCTGCCGCCTGGTTGACCACATGCTCGTTGGTCACGATATATCCCTCTGGGGAAATGATAAATCCAGAACCCAACCCTTTGACGATCTGCTGTCGGGTCTCTGGGAAAAAATGTCGGAAGAACGGATCATCGAACAACCAATCTCGGGAACGATACTCCCGAATCTGCAGCACATTGATCCCAACCACAGCAGGACTGACCAATCGGACCGCCTCTGTAATTGCATTGCGCCGAGAATTTTCAAACGGCGCTGGCGTGGGAGCCGATCCTTGCATAGGGTTCTGATTCGTTGCCACATAACTAGCTGGCATCGCATTGGTGTGAAAGATCGGTGATTGCTGTCGTGGTTTTATCTTCGGTGCCACCATAAATCCGATCAAGCAGCCAATGACCAGAACTATCATGTGAGACCAAATCTTCTTCATTTTTTTATCTCTGAAAGATTTCGTTGCGATATTTTTTGTGCAGATTGGTTAAAGTTTGATCATCTGATCTAACAGCTATTTCGTTACAAAAAATGGCAAGCTATCTGAGACCCTCCATGAATGTTATTCTGTTCAGCCTTATTAACAAAAACATTTTTCAATGTAACCTGCGGCTTACAGAGCATTCCAAATTGGATTTGGTACAGAGCTATTTGAATTGATGAATTCGCTTCCTCAAAAATCAAAAGAGAATTCGCACAGATTAAGCTGCGATGCTATGTGCAAGATGCCATACAGGTTCGTCCGATTCATAACCCAAATAAGCACCGCGCAGTTGAAAACTCTCAATGTTTGCTAAAAGTACACCTATTCAAATTCAAGCTATCGGGCTTTTACTTTTTCCCAGTCAGCTAAAAACCGTTCGATCCCTAAATCTGTCAATGGATGCTTCACCAATTGTTCGATGACTTTGAACGGGATCGTGGCAATATGGGCACCCGCCAAGGCTGCCTCAACCACGTGCAGCGGATTTCGAATGCTTGCTACGATGATTTCAGTTTTGAATTGATAGTTGCGAAAGATGGTCACGATGTCACGCACTAAATCCATGCCCCAATCACTGATGTCGTCAATACGGCCAACGAATGGGCTGACGTAGCTGGCACCAGCCTTTGCTGCAAGCAATGCTTGTGACGCGCTGAAGATCAAGGTGACGTTCACGCGGATGCCTTCCGACTCAAGTTGTTTGATGGCGCGCAATCCGTCCTTGGTGATTGGTATTTTTACGACGATATTGGGGTGGATTTTCGCCAGCTCGCGTCCCTCTCGGATCATGCCATCTGCATCGAGACTGACGACTTCGGCGCTGACGGGACCATTTACCAATTGACAGATAGCACGCAAAATATCTTCAAATTTCCCTGGTACTTTTGAAACCAAAGAGGGATTAGTCGTTACACCATCCAATACGCCCAGTGCCGCAGCTTGCCGGATCTCATTGATATCAGCCGTATCAATAAAAAATTTCATCGCAAACAACCTCCAGTTCAGATTCCAGATCAATAGTAAATTTTCTCAAGGCAAAGTCCTTTTGCTGGGACTGTTGGCCCAGCTTGGCTTCGGTCGCGGGATTCCAGAATGACGGGGATCTGTTCAATCGCAGTAAATCCTCTGCCGACATTGATCAGCGTGCCCAGAATAATTCTCACCATGTGATGCAGAAAGCGATTGGCAACGATTGTTAAAATTATTAGATCGTCTTTTTGTTCCAATTTGATGAGCTCAACAAAACAGCGATAATGTTCTAATGGCTGATCCACGTGACAAAAGGCCCGAAAATCGTGCTCCCCAAGCAAATATTGGGCGGCCAGATTCATTCGTGGCAGATCCAATTTGGATTTGTAGCACCAAACATACCATCGATCGATGGCTCTCTCTCGGGTCGTGATGGTATAACTATAGGCGCGTTTGATCGCATCGAAGCGGGCATGAAAATTTTCTGGGGCCTCTTCCGAAGCGATAATTCTTACATCCCTCGGCAGGTTGCCATTCAATGCAGCCGTTATGATATTTACTGGCATAGAATTGGAAATGAGGAAATTGGCCACTTGCCCACGGGCGTGAACACCTGCATCGGTACGGCCAGCGCCATGAACCGTGATTTCTTGGTTGAAAATAACCTTAAGCGCTCGCTGAATTTCTCCTTGAACCGTCCTCAGTCCCGGTTGGTATTGCCAGCCATGAAAACGGGTTCCATCATATTCGAGCAATAGCTTTATGTTTCTCATACCACTCATATCATCAATCATCAGACATTTTTGCTGCCCCATCGAAAATCGATTTGTGGTCATTTTAATTTGAATTGCCCAGAAAATCTCATCTCCGAGAAAAAACAAGCCGCGATTGAGTGATGCTGTGATGACCATGATGCAGCAATTTTGGGGAACCAATGAATAATCGACTGCCAGTCTCGAATTCATGTGTTTGGTTCAAGCTATTGCGTCGGTGTTGCGTGGTCATGATTCAAAATTTTACTAGGATGAGAATTGCCATAAAAATAGCATTGATCCCCAAAACAAAATAATCAACATAATGAAACGATAGTTCCTTGAATGTGGAGCGGCCTTTTCCTCCAACATAGCATCGCGCATCCATTGCTAAGGCTAATTCGTCGGCGCGCCGGAAAACCGAGACAAACAAGGGCAAAATGATGGGAAAAACGCTCTTGATGCGCTGGATCAGATTTCCATCGAACCTTGCGCCACGAGACATTTGGGCCTTTTGTAGCTTGTCCGCTTCTGCTAATAATGTTGGGATGAAGCGCAACGAAAGGGTCATCATCAGGGTCAACTCATGGGTTGAAATTCCGAAACGTTGAAGTGGCTTCAAAAACCGACCCAGCGCATCGGTGATCTCCATTGGCGAAGTGGTTAACGTCAATAGTGCAGCGAATAAGATCAGAATCGACAGACGAAGCGAATAGATCAGACCGTTTTTTAAGCCCACATCGGTAATATTCATTTTAATTAACGGCAAGGTGAGCAATAGCTGACCTGAACGGGTCAGAAGAACCTGGAAAAACAAGGTCAAAATAAGCAGCCAGAAAAAAGGGCGGAGGTTGCTAAAGACAAGGTATGGGGGGATTTTCGATAGAGCGATAATGATGACCAATAGCATAAGAGCCAACGCTAATTTTATCAAGCTCAATGTCACCATAAAAGTGGTCATCATGGTCAATATAAAGAGCAATTTCGTCCGCGGGTCGAGTCGATGCACGAAAGATTCTGATGGATAATAGAGTCCCAGAGTAATATCTTTTAAAATGGCCATTCAAACTCTCGTTTGAACAATCGCGGTGAAGACCCATTATCCGATTTCGACCGAGAAAAGGATGCCTCACCGAAGACAAGCATAATCATTTGTTATGTTGATTCATTGGTTAGAGGCAATATAATAAATTTTATTTAAAAAATCAAGTGGCTGGTCTTGGCGAGGAAAATTTCTCTTGACTTTTTGATGATTTTATTTTAAGTTGTATGGCAATTTAGCCAATTATATTAACGGCAATTCAACACTTACTTTCGCCTCACAAACAACCTGAAAATCTGAACCAACCTCGGGAGGAAACTTTATGGCAGAAGCGAAGGCCTCATCGGGAGTGTCCTACAAGCCTTATGTGCCGGCAGATCAGAGTCTCAAGGAATTCACGCTGAAAGCATTGCTAATTGGACTGGTCATGTGTGTGGTGTTGGGAGCTGCCAACGCATACCTTGGGCTGAAAGCGGGGATGACGATCGCAGCAACCTATCCAGCAGCCGTCATCGGGATGGCGGTTCTCCGACTCTTCAAGGGGAATATCCTTGAGGAAAATATGGCACGAACCGTTGGCTCGATTGGGGAATCGGTTGCTGCTGGCGCCATTTTTACGCTGCCAGCTTTTTTTATTGCCAAAATCTGGTATCCCAGCTTTTTTACAGCAAAAAATTACATTCTATCCGCAGTCATTATGTTGGTCGGCGGAATTCTGGGCATTATGTTTGTCGCCCTATTGCGGCGAGTAATGGTGGAGGACACAGAGCTGCCGTTCCCCGAATCTGTTGCTGCGGCGGAAATTCATAAAGCGGGTCGCGCCGGTGGGACGGGCGCCAAATTTTTGTTCAGCGCCATGGGCATCGGAGCCGTAATCCAGGCCATGATCCAATTTAACATCTTCAAGAGCACCTGGGAACATTTTGTTGGCTTCGCCAAGAAGGTCATCGATCTCAGGTCTACTGGACAAGCGGTGGGACAAAGCGGCATCCTGTTAAGCTCGCCAGGTATCAGTCCCGCCTATATCGGCGTTGGCTATATCATTGGTCCTAAACTTGCGTCCCTTAACTTTAGCGGCGGACTGTTGGCGTGGGGTTTATTTGTACCGATTTTAACCTATTTCATTGGTCCCACATTGGTTCCCTCAGGAGAGGCGGAAACCGCAACGTGGATTGGAATGGCCACGAATGTGTGGCGGTTCATTGTGCGACCGGTCGCCATCGGTGGGATGCTAATGAGCGCGGCCTATACCTTGTTCCGAATGCGAAATAGCTTGGCGGTTGGATTAAAACGCTCGATCGGCGATGTGAAAAAGGCCGCCACTGGAGAACATGTCATCATTCGGACCGAAAAAGATTTGAGCTTTCCACAGGTGCTGCTCGGCATTCTGCTAACTGCTATTGCCACATTCTTCATTTATCTTTATTTCGCCAAAGACCCAGTTGCCGCGCTGGTGGCAATGATCGTGATGATCCTGGCTGGGTTCTTTTTTGCCGCAGTGTCTGGCTATCTGGTTGGCATCATCGGTTCCAGCAATAACCCAATCAGCGGGTTGACCATTTCCACCTTGCTCATTGCTGCGATTTTGATGGTGGTTTTAGGGATGAAAGAGGACACTGGTGTCGCGGCAGTATTGGGCGTAGCGGCTGTGGTATGTGTGGCTGCGGCTGTGGCCGGTGAAATGTTGCAAGATCTAAAGGTCGGTCATATCCTCGGTGGAACGCCATGGAAAATGCAGGTTGGCGATCTCATCGGTGTGACCTTGGCCGCGGCTGTGATGTTTCTGCCGATCATCGTGCTTCACGAGGGCGACATCAAGACCGGTGGCACTGGTCTGGGCGGCGCCAAATATCCTGCCCCTCAAGCCAGCCTGATGGCATTGCTATCGCAGGGGATTGTGAAGGGCGATATGGCCTGGCCGCTGATTATTGTTGGGATGCTGATGGGCTTCGGATTGATCCTGATGCAGGTTCGCAGCCCGATGCTGGTGAGCGTTGGGATGTATTTGCCATTAGAAACGACCTTTGCCATTTTCATCGGCGGATTAATTAAGGGGATCGTCGAGAAAGTTAGCGCAGCGCGAAACCACAATGCGGCGCAAAAGGCTCGCGTCGAGAACAATGGTGTGCTACTGGCTGCTGGGCTGATCGCTGGTGAGGCGCTCATTGGGCTGCTTTTTGCCTTACTCGCTGTGCTCGAAATCAAATATGGCTCGATTTTGCCAACGATATTCCCGTTCCTCCCATTGCCGTTTTGGGTGAGTTTATTATTATTGGTCTTTATCGGCTGGCTGCTGGTCCAAATCCCCATCAAAAACGCTGGCAAAGCAGATGAACCAGCGCCACCCAGCGCAGTGATGTAAAGTTATTATTTTGGGGGGACTCTTTTAAAGAGTCTCCCCGTATTTTATCACTTGCTTTTGCAGGTTCAAAATGATCAAAAGGATCAGAATTGAGGGATATACATCGTTTCGTGCACTCGATCTGGAGCTAAAGCCGCTCGCTGTCATTTTTGGACCCAATGCCTCAGGGAAAAGCAACATTTTAGATGCAATTTTTTTGATCTCTCGCCTTGCCACACAAAAAAATATCAATGAGGCATTCATCGGCCATCGCGGCTTTCTGTTAGAGAGCTTTCTAGATAGTGTGGAGAAATAGAAATATGGATCAATCTTTAAAATGAGAAACCTGTACACAATTTTTAATTTAAGGTTCGAAAGAGAACCGTCCTCAAAAAAATCTTTGCCCAAGAAACAGACATAAAAACGTTGAATTTGGGAGTTATTTTTTTAATCTAGAGTGCATATTGATGAAATTTCATACCGCATTTTTCTATTTTGAAGCTTATCTTTCAATATATTGCCAGAACAAAAGTGAAAGCGAACCTTTTCGATCAGATTCCCGAACCTACCATCCAATTCGAAGAATTGGAGGACGGCACTATTATTTTGATTCAGCCGAAGTTTACTAATAAATGGCTGATGAGATATATTCTCCCTCGTCTCAGCAAGCCAAATTTTCGAATTAAGCTCGACAGTTTCGGGAGCTTCGTTTGGAAACTGATAAATGGTCAAAATACCGTAGAGCAAATTGCCAATCTATTTCAGGCACGGTTCAAGGGAGAAATTGCCTCGGTTCATGAGAGGGTAGCTTTGTTCGTTCAAATGTTAGCTCGTCATGGTTTTATCCGTTATAAAAATGATGCGAACGGATCAGCAAACTAAATCTTGCACTTGGAATTTCTCTTCGAAGTCGAATAATTCGTCGTTTCTTTTGCAGCACCGAATACAGCGGCGAGTTTGATCACTGAGCGGAATGTAATAAAAAAAACCAATATCGTAACGAATATTTTGAATCAAGCATGTGGGTGAAGACTGGGTTTCCAATTCATGAACATTTTCTTTACTAAAGCTTTTTTGATTTATTTGGGGGCGCTGGTTTCGGTTATTCTGAGTATTGGTGGCGGTTCAGCTCAATCATTGGAAAGAGTCGATCGGGATTCAGCGGCTTCTTATTACGTCAAGATCGAAGGGGAGATCAATCTCGGTGTACCGAATTATTTATCCAGGGTCATCCAACAAGCCAATCGAGAACGAGCCGGGGCGGTCATTTTGGAGATCAATACGCCAGGTGGGCGAGTCGATGCAGCGCTGGAGATTCGGGATGCGATTTTTGGAGCCGAAGTGCCAGTGGTTGCGTTCATCAATCACGAGGCGGCTTCGGCTGGGGCACTGATCTCGCTGTCTTGTGACAGTATCTATATGTCTCCTGGCAGCTCGATTGGCGCCGTCACTCCAGTCGATATGCAAGGCCAGAAAGCATCAGAAAAAATGGTCTCTTATCTTCGTTCCGTTATGCGGTCGATTGCGCAGCGGAATCATCGCCCAGTGGATCTTGCTGAAGCAATGGTGGATGAGGATGTGTCCATCCCAGGCGTGATTGAAAAAGGGAAACTGCTGACCTTGACGGCCGAGGAAGCAGTGAGACTGAGAATGGCTGATGCTGTCTTGGAGGATCTTGATGGGGTTCTTGAGCGTCTCCAGCTAAGCACGGAACGAATGATCCGCACCCGA
This sequence comes from candidate division KSB1 bacterium, assembly GCA_034506395.1. Lineage (NCBI taxonomy): Bacteria > Pseudomonadati > Candidatus Zhuqueibacterota bacterium. The sequence goes on from JAPDPQ010000021.1 coordinate 50,313, forward strand.
ATTACCTGGTCTGAAAAACTGGTGTACTGGCTCACTAATCCCATTATCAGCTCGCTATTATTGACCCTTGGGATTTTGGGGTTGATCTTTGAGGTCCGAACCCCAGGCTGGGGAATCGGCGGAACGCTATCGCTTTTGGCGCTGGCGCTCTTTTTCGGAAGCCATTATTTGGTCAATTTGGCTCAATGGACTGAAATCCTGATTTTCTTGGCTGGACTGGTATTGATCCTTCTGGAGATATTTGTCATCCCTGGATTTGGATTGCCAGGAATTTTGGGGATCGCGCTCATTTTGGCCAGCTTCGTGCTCAGCCTTCTTCCTAAATTGGAAGGTATTGGCTTCGAAGAGATCCTGAACTCTATTACGAAAGTGGGGATCTCGTTCATCGCTGCTTTTATTCTGATCATCCCGATCATTCAATTGGTCCCTAAATCGCGGGCGTTTCAAAAATTGATCCTCGATACCAGTGAAAAAAGCGCTGAAGGTTATCGTTCATCTCCAGCATATTACGAACAGTTTTTAGGCGCTGAGGGTACTGCAGTTTCGCCGTTGCGACCTGTTGGCATCGGATTATTTAATGGACAGCGCTTGAATGTTGTGGCTGAAGGCGATTTCATTGAGCCCAATCAGAAGATCAAGATCATTAAGGTAGAGGGAAATCGGGTGATCGTCAGGAAGATCTCCTGATCCCTACGCTGTAGCTCTATGATTCGTACAAATTTTTCAAACTCGATCATTTGGACATTCTGAGGGCAGCGCACGCGGGAATCGAGTCAAGAATTAGATAAATGAGCTTCCAAGGTTAATCAATTGATGGGCCGGCTGAGATACTAAAATTTTTGAATGGTTCATATGATCCGAGCGGTGCGATCCATGTTTGCATTCCAATTTTTTCCATTAAATTTTAGTAAAACTTGTTCAGATTATTAAGATTCATGAGCAAGTACAAGATCATTTCGAGCGAAGCGAGAAATCCTTTTATCAAACCGAGTAATCTGGAAATATATAGATTCCTCACACCGATTCGCTTCGTTCGGAACGATATGGCTTGTTTCATCTGACTCAATAGTATTGATTAGGCGATGGAATATGGCAGTAGAACTTCTCGTTGGTAGTTTGATCATCATTGGATTTTTGCTGATTCTGATCGAAATCTTTCTCGTGCCAGGCTTCAATATTTTTGGCGTGTTTGGATTTGTGATGGTCGTCTTGGGGATCATTTTTGCATATAGCAAACTAAGCTTGGCTGTGGCGAATCTGGTGCTGTTGGGTTCATTGATCGCTGCGGGGGTTTTGGTCCGAGTCATCGTCAAGTCGAAAAGTTGGCGTCGTATTGTTTTAGATGTGCAACAAGATAAGGCCCAAGGCTTTCATGCTTCGCCAGAAAATCTGCTCCAATTGGTCGGCAAAACTGGGATCGCCTATACGCCGCTCCGGCCTGCCGGCATTGCTTTGATCGATGAGCAGAAAATCGATGTAATGACTGAGGGGAGCTTTGTGGAACGCAACAGGCCGATCGAGGTGATCATGGTTGAGGGAAACCGGGTCCTCGTACGAGAAATCTCTTAAGATCTCGATGGAATTTATTTGATGTGTGCTTAGAGGAGCTTTTCCGAGTGGAAGGGAGATTTTCTTTTCAAAACTAATTTCCAACTCGTTTGAAACCGCAATTTGTCTAAAACCGTTCTCGTTAAAAGGGCTGCTTGCACGATTGATTCGGCGGAATCATTCAAGCGTGCTCTTTTCCAACTCGAGTCCGTTATGGTTTCTTTTTTTGCTTTAGCAAAAAGCAATTGATACCAAATAAGATGGTCCAAGATTGACGTGGTTTCATGTCGTTCAATCGAGAAATAAAAAAAGTTTCATCCCCAAAAAGTGCTTCATCATTATTGATCATCATTTGGAGGTAAGGTCATGAGTCCCACTGCATTGATTGTGTTGATTGTTATTGCAATCGTAATTTTCTTGTCGCTATTTTCATATTTTATTCCTGTCGGCCTTTGGATCACAGCGTATTTCTCGGGTGTGAAGGTTCGTATTTTGCGAGATCTAGTCGGGATGCGGCTGAGGAAGGTGAACCCGCATCTAATTATCCGGCCGTTGATCAGCGCTACTAAGGCAGGGATTCCTGTGGATATCAATAAATTGGAGGCGCATTATTTGGCTGGCGGTAATGTGGAGCGGGTGGTCAATGCGCTAATTTCGGCGGATAAAGCGAATATCAATCTTTCGTTTGAAAGGGCGACGGCTATCGATCTGGCAGGCAGAGATGTCCTGGAGGCGGTGAAGCTTAGCGTGAATCCCAAGGTGATCGAGACCCCGTTGGTGGCAGCCGTGGCGAAAGATGGAATTCAAGTGAAGGCTACCAGCCGCGTAACGGTTCGCGCCAATATCGACCGACTTGTTGGTGGCGCTGGTGAGGAAACCATTGTGGCCCGAGTTGGGGAAGGGATCGTGACGACCATCGGGTCAGCCGAGTCCCATAAGCAAGTGCTTGAAAACCCGGATTTGATCTCCAAAACCGTGCTGAAAAAAGGGCTCGATGCCGGAACCGCTTTTGAAATTCTGTCCATCGATATCGCGGATGTAGATGTGGGGGATAATATCGGAGCGAAATTGCAGACCGATCAGGCTGAAGCAGATAAGCGGATTGCACAAGCGAAAGCAGAGGAACGGCGCGCCATGGCCGTGGCTCGAGAGCAGGAGATGAAAGCGCTGACACAGGAAATGCAAGCGCGTGTGGTCGAGGCCGAAGCTGAATTACCCAAAGCGATGGCCCAGGCGTTCCGCGAGGGCAAACTCGGTATCATGGATTATCTCAATCTAAAGAACATTCAAGCTGATACCAGAATGCGCGAAACCATTGCTGGCTCGGGCTCACCCAAAAAGGCTGAATAATCATTTGTTCGACGAATCTTTTGCTGGTTCTAATGATGCCTGTATTGTTGAAAGTGAGATCATGAATAGGCGATATAGCTATTATTGAATGCCCGGAGGAGAACTATTGCATTTGCAGCAAAAATGTCATTCCGAACAAGGTGAGGAAGCTGGTGACATTCAAATTATTTCATATAAAGATTTCTCCCTGCGATCGAAACGAGAGAGAGGCGAATTTTCGTTCAAACACTATTTGAACCCAGGTGCAAATTGATTGGGAAGTGGAGCTGATTGTCTATCATAGATCAAGTTGGTCAAATGGTTTGCACGGCTTTTCGATGGTCGAGCAATGAAACCCATTCATAACCGGCGATTGTTATGCATTCCAGGTGGCATCAATAATCAGCATGATCACTTTTGAGTTGCACGAACCTGTATCGATAGTGCAATCCTACTCCCATATAGCTGTGCGACTATTAATTGATGCGGTCCAACAAACTTATTAATTGCGGGCGATGATGCCGAGGAAACGACGCGTTGGTCAACCGCTCCGCTTTAATCTGAAGGATTGATGGTCGGAAGTTATTACTCAATAGAAAGATCCAAGGTAGACTATGAACGACGTGATTACTATATTGATCATTTTAGCTGCCCTGATTTCATTTTTGAATAAAATCTTTGGTCAAAGGAAAAAAGCAGGGACGGAGCAGCGGCTCCCAAATGGCGAATCGCCACTCCCGTCCTGGTTTCCGCCATGGCTGGAGTCGGATACCGAGGAATTCCCGAAGTCAATACCTAAACGAAAGAAATCAGAACAAGCGCCATCGCAGCAGACAGAAAAGCGAAAAGCCGAGCCGCTGGTTGAACCAGTCGCACCTCTGCGGCAGCCGCAACCTTATGCTGAACCAAGTCCAGCTATGGAAGCCATCAGAAGCGAGAATCCTTTATTGCGATCTGTTAAAATGGCGCTGGAGTCGAACAATGAACTGAAACGAGCGATTTTATTTGCAGAAATACTAGGTCCGTGCCGAGCGAAGAGAAGGACCCATCGGATCATTTAGGTGATAGTGGTCGAGGCGACAAAACTGAAATTTAAAAATATTTCTGTTGATCAAAGGGAACTGATGGCACTAATAATGGCGATTGATCGAATTGCAATTTTTAGAGTCGTCGTAGCATTCAAAGTATGGCAAAAGTAGAGCGAGCGATCTATAAAATTTTCTTTGATTGCTTCAAACTTACTGCGAAAGATTCTTGTTTGATTGTGGTGGACGAGACCACTCGGGCGATGGGGCAGCTATTGTTCAACCGCTTAAAAAAGAGTCGCTGCCAGGCGGCATTGTTGGAAATTAAAACGCGAAGCTCACGGTTAGGTGAGCCATCCGCTGCGATTTTCAATATCATGAAGCAAATGTCGGCTGTCTTGGCGTTCACTGGCACGCCTATGATCCATACAAAGGCACTAAAACAATTATGCCATTTTGGTGCCCGCGTTTTGTGTCTCTATCCCGTCACAGTAGAGGGATTGGCCCGAGCTGTCAATACCGATTATGAATTTATCGACAAGAAAAGCCGAAAGCTTTCGGATCTATTTTCGATTGGCCGATGCATTCATCTGACCACCGAAGCTGGTACTGATCTGACGATCCCAATCTCGCGTCATAAGGGAGAAGCAAATACTGGAATTGTCAACTCGGCAGGGATGCTATGTAGTTTACCTTCTGGGGAAGCGAATATTACGCCCAATCGCCGGGAAACCCAGGGCGTCGTAGTGGTTGATGGTTCGATCCCCGGTATCGGTGTGTTGAAACAACCTGCTGTGATTCACATTCGAGATGGCTATGCCTATCAAATTTCCGGCGGCCCAGAGCTTGAAAAACTCCGCAAGATATTAAAATCGTTTGGCAAAACGGCCAGAAATGTGGCTGAATTTGGCATTGGGACCAATCCGAATGCCACCCTCACTGGCGATTCCATAGAGGATGAAAAAGTGCTCGGCAGCGCCCATATCGCCTTGGGCTCGCCGGATTATGAAGGGGGGATTATGAAAAAATATCTGCACATCGATTTGGTGTTCATGAAACCAACCGTTTCTATCGATAATCGGATCATCGTTGAGAACGGCAAAATTCTGGTCTAGCCTTGCCTTAGTCGATTGGCAAACTCTATTTCTCAAAACCTATCGAATCATAGCATATCTAATCTGTCCCAATTCCCATAGCTCTTGTTTTCATCTCCAGCGAATTTTCTTCTAAGCTGTTTAACCATGATGATCAATTTAGCTGATACGTGGTTGCTCTCATGATCCAGATAAATAATTGATGAGATTTTCAAAGGGTGCTGGAATTTTGACCCGACCAATGTTGCTGGCAACGTTCGCACTCATCGCGCTGACAAAACAATTTGTAGAGATGGATTAATCCTTGTTGTTGCGCCGCTGTTGTAATAATCTGATTGAGGTTTTTTGCTCCACGGAACAACCGCTGGCTCATGGTCCGAATAATGGAATTGCTAGAAAACTTTGGATAATTCCGATAGAGCTTGACAATCGATTCTGACAATGTAGAGTCCGAAGTCTCAGCGGCATAAGCGAACAAAACTGGGAGCACGATATTGATCACAATGTCTCGCGCGCGCTCTTTTCCGATGAGCGTGGAAAATTTTTCATCGCTTACCGAAGCATCTGTATCAATCACCCGATAATGATTGGCCCAATATCCTTCGGTGCGACAGATGAACAGCGCCTCTAATTGTTGGATGCGGTGCAGATCGGATTTAGCGCGAGCTTTCAAAATCCTTAGAATGGTCTCTAAAATGCCTTCTGGGGCGAATTTTTGGAGAATCATACTTGCGCCCGCCAACCGGCGCGTTGGAAAATTAGATGGTCGCATTCGAAAGAATTGCCATTCCTCTTGGCGCATTGGTTGGAAGCCCAAGCGAGTAGAGATTTCAGCCCAAACTTCTTCTAATTGTGTCACGTATGCTTTCGCGTCCTGATCCTTAATCTTTCGCCAATCGAAATATCGATCCTGACTGGGGAGGAGCCCCGCTGCTCCCAAGAGCAGCCCCAAGGCGCGCGATGCTGTATTCTGATGACGCGCAAGCTCTAATTCTCGCTTGATGGCTTCATAGGGAATCATTTGCGCCAAGCGACGAAACGGGATCTGATTCTTTGAATAACCCAATGCCTCCATGAAACCAAGATACAATATTTGATTCCAAGAGCTGGTTTCTCGTTGTTCGGCAAAGCGATCGGCTTTGTCGCGCAATCGTTTTAACGCGAAATGGTCGATCACACCCATTTTAAAATCGTCGGATTTTTCGTTCAGTTGACAGCGGGATGACTGCTTGGGGATGGACTGATAGAGATGGTACTGTTCCGCTAATTGTCGAACTTGATCCTCGCTAAGGTCCACAAACACCTGAACTGGTACTGGATGACGATCCAAACGGACTGCTGCATCTTTAAATTTGAGAGGACCAATGACCAAATGCATGATGACCTGGTTATAGGCTGGATCTGCGTGGTGACTGTGCTGATACCAATCTTCTGCTGCACGATGGATCTCAAGGTCCCCCTGATAAAGTCGATCCCCTAATTTCACACTAATGCCCTTGAAATCTGGGCCAGCATCGGTATTTTTCGTCCCTGTGGAAATGATAGTGACGGGTCGATCATGAATGTCTCTCAGCGGAATCGTGGAGAAATAATTTTGTTCCCATAAATGAGCAATGAGATGCTCGGCGATGGGGCTGCGGTCATCAACCTGCATAATGGCTTTCCTTGATAAACAAGAGAAGTCGATTATTCAAACGACGCGGTGCATTGCATCGATAGGCCCGATTGATGGTGGGCTGCCCATTTAAGGTCCGAGATGTCTAAAAGGACATGTTATCAACTGAAAAAGGATCAGGGTGTTGTTATTCATTCTGAAGTGCGCCGGGCTGAGGGGCGATCAATTGTTGAACCATCAAACTATCGCCCCGCGACAACTCTCTCCCCCAAATATATCCGCGATCATCAATGATGTTAATTGAATTGAGTGGCTGAGAGAATTCTTTTAAATGGTCAAGGATAAGATTGGCGCGACGGCCCCGGAGCACTTTTGGCTGAAATGCAACCTCATAATTATCGACGCTGACTGGGATAATTTTGGCAAATAGCAGGCCCTTTTTGGTGAGATGAACTTTCAGGATCATGCTTTCGGTCGAACGCCGACTATAGGACGAAAAACTGAAATTGCCCAAAGAGTAGGCGATCAACCGATTTTTATAAATCTCCAGTCCCTGTAATACGTGGGGATGATGTCCAATCACCAAGTCGGCCCCACAATCGATGGCTAAATGGGCGAAGTGTTTTTGATAATCCTTGGGATAATTGCTCCCCTCAGCTCCCCAATGGAAGGTCACCACGATCAGATCGGCCAGTGAATTGGCATGAGCGATATTGGCAGGCAAATTTCTGGGATAATTGGTGCCGCCGCTGGTTGGAGTGGCCCAAAATTCTTCTGGGAAGGTCAGCGAATACCCCAGAAATGCCACGCGATAACCATTACGTTCGATGATAGTTGGCCGTTGCGCCTGCTCCAGGCTGAGCCCAGCGCCGCAATAGGCCAAACCGATCGAGTCGAGCACTTGTAAGGTGCTCTTCAAGCCTTCCATCCCATAATCAAGAATGTGATTGTTGGCCAATGTGACGACATCGAACCCGGCATGGATCAGGCTCGGTGCGAATTTGGGTGGCACTTTGAAATTGAAGGTCTTCTCGAATTTCGTGCCAGTCTCGGTGAACGGTGCTTCTAAGTTGCCAAAAGCAATATCTGCTGCCAAGAGAACCGATCGGGTGCTATCGAACGGATAATCCAGGCCGTGTATATGAATGTACTGACTGGTGTAATTGGCCAGCATGATGTCGCCCACTGCCGCGATTGAGACAGCCGATGAAAAGTTTCGGACCTCTAAAGGCATCCGTCGCGAGGCTGTCGTATCGGATAACAATGCGAGCGGACCTTTTTCATCATGATTCGATCGGTGATTTAATTGCTTTTGCCGAGTGCAGCCGATTATTGAACATCCGATCAAGAACAACAAGACTATGAAGGCTTTGTTCTGTATGTGGGATCGCAAAGAAGTTATCCTTTATATTCGCTTTCATCTATTGTAACATCGACTTCTTCAGGTTTTTTCCCAGATGCTTTGGCATATTCTTCTCTGACGCGCTCCAGTTCTTCCTTTTTCTCCTGCAATTGCTTATTCAAAGATTTGACATCTTCAATGAGTTTCTGCACTTCCTCATTAGCCGCCACTTTCGGGTTGTTTTGCTCAACGATCAATTGGTAAGTTTTCGCACCCAATTCGTTGAACTTTTTGTCAATATCCCGTTTGATGCCAATGATATCGACCTTGATTTTGCCGATTTTGGTGTATTCATCCGTCTTTCGGGCGATGGTTGTGATCCCCCTTTTCAAAACGTTGCTCAGGTCATCTATAAATCCCATAGAAAACTCCTGTTATTAAAGTTGATGGTTCAATTTTGACGGGTTAAATTTAAAGATTAATTCATAAAATGTCAAGCTAAAAAATCTATCCCTTTTTCGACGAACAAGCAGGGGTTTCAGATCAGTAACCCCGTCGCTTTGAAATCGATTATAAAATCGATGCCGTTTCAAATTTGATCCGTCGATCGTTATCGGACTTTTTGTCCATCAAAATGAACGCAGACGAGGCTCTTAAAACACGACGAAACGAAGGTAAAGATAAATCAGCGGAGCCATGAACAAAGGGGCATCAAAGCGATCCAGAAAACCGCCGTGACCTGGTAGAATCCCGGACGTGTCTTTCACTCCAGCATCTCGTTTGAAAACCGATTCGACCAAGTCGCCGATTTGGCTCATAACACCGACCAGGAGGCCAATAACCAGGCTATGAATCAGATGGAACTCTTTAATGAGAAGCTGATGGCAGACATAAGCGGTTATGATCGCGAAGATGAATCCGGCCACAGCGCCTTCGATGGTCTTGTGCGGACTGATACGCTGGTAAAGCTTATGTCGCCCCCAGGCCGATCCAATGAAGTAAGCGGCGGTATCGCAGATCCAAATGGTAATTAGCATCAATAGGATCCATCGACCACCAGCGGCATATTCAACTCCCAATGAACGCGGCAACTCTCGGATCAGAATATTGAATCCAAAAAATATGCTGGGATAGAAAAATCCCCAGGTTGTTGCAGCGATATTATAGGTCGCTGAACCATGATTGCGAAACAATTCAATAAGCAAGGTGACATAGAACAGTCCCGCGATGATGAGCCAGAGCGTGTCGATCCCAAAATAGAAGAAAGAAAGAGTGATTAGCACCGTTCCGATCGATCCTAACCACTTGAGAGGATGCATCTGTTTTCGCTCTGTCAATTGGTAAAATTCGTATTGTGCAAGAAGATTAATGAGCAGTACCAGTCCTACAAATGGTAAACCGCCCAAGAGAGTTAAGGTAACGATGATCGGGATGCCAAAAATGGCCACTAGAACCCGATAGCCTAATTTTTTGAACGACAAATGATAACTCCCTTTAAAAGTTCATGAATGAATGGGTGGTGTTGGAGCAAAACATTTATTTAGTCAGCCTCTAAAATTGATACACATGGCTATGGAGCTCGTTCGAATTTGAACTATTTGTTCTGTTCAGGGAGAGATAGGACTTCGATTGCCACCTGGACGATGCCGGCAGAGATCATGTCCAGTTTTTGAGCTGCGGCGTAGGATAAATCGATGATGCGTGATTTCTCCTTTGGTCCTCGGTCGTTAATTCGAACGACAACTGACTCGTTATTGAACAAGTTGGTCACCCGCACGATGGTACCAAACGGCAACGAAGGATGGGCGGCTGTTAATTGATATGGGTCATAACGCTCACCACTGGCGGTTTTGTTGCCCTTCATGCTCATGGAATAATAAGAAGCATACCCAGTTTCAAATTTCTTTTGATGGAGTTGGAGCGGCTTCCCAGGGCGTTCGGACATCTGATCTTCAAAATCGAGCAAGATAATACCATCCATCGCATCGAAATTTCGGACCTGCTCCTGCGCTTTCACTTTTTGCTTCCGAGATTTTTCTTGTACCTCAACCGAGGCTGCTTTTGCCTCCTTCGCCTGCCGTTGCTCCTCCCGCTCATCAATAAAAACGATTCCATCGATCTCTTGAGGTTGTTGACGATATGGCATCAATCTGGAGCAGCTCAAAAAAGACAAAACAACTATTAATCCGAGCAATTGTTTCATCGATTGCACCTCATTATCGCATTTCTGACAACGTGGCAACTATCGGATGAAGAAAGGCCTTCTGCATATACCGAAGTGACGAATTTATCTTCATGGTTAGTCATTTCGCTGATTGAAAACTTAGCTTCCATTTCAAATGGAAACTGCGAACCATCAGCATTGTTGCAATTGGATGCTGCCAATGAGCTCGTTCATTTTGTGGATCTGATGCTGTTCGACGTACTTTTCCAACTCAGTAACCAATCGCGCTCCGATATCGGGATCGACGAAGTTGGCGGTTCCAATTTGTACTGCCGTTGCGCCAGTGATCAGAAATTCCAGTACATCATGCAGATGCATGATTCCCCCGATGCCGATCACAGGGATCTTTACGGCGCGCACCACTTCAAATACCTTGGCAATAGCAATTGGTTTGATCGCCGGGCCGGAGAGCCCACCCGTAATCGTCGCTAATTTGGGTCGGCGCGTTTGGATGTCCACGGCCATTCCGACTAGGGTATTGATTACGGATAAGGCGTCGGCCCCAGCAGATTCGGCTGAGATGGCAATTTCGCTGATCGATGTCACATTAGGGCTCAACTTGACGATCAGGCAGCGATCGGTCTCTTGCCGTGCCAATCGGGTGACGGAGGCTGTGATGTGTGGATCGGCGCTAAAGGCCATTCCTCCCTCTTTGACATTGGGACAAGAGACATTTAATTCATAACCATTCACCCCACCAGCAGCCTCGATCTCCGCCACCACGCGGGCAAAATCCTCCACAGTTTTGCCTGCTACATTGACGATCACAGCGCAGGTCAGTTGTTTTAAAAATGGGAGCTTGTCAGAAATAAATTTTTTGACGCCCACATTGGCCAGGCCAATGGAATTGAGCATGCCACCGCAGGTTTCTGCAATTCGGGGCCCTGGGTTTCCTGGTCGCGGAGTTAATGAAACAGCCTTGGTAACTAAGCCGCCCAATCGATTTAAATCATAAAATGAGGCATATTCCTCGCCATATCCGAAAGTGCCAGAGGCGGTCAAAATCGGGTTGCGCAGCGTCAACGGGCCTAATTTTACAGAAAGATCACTCACTAAAATCGATCTCGTTTATATTAAAGACTGGACCATCTTTGCAAACATATTTATAAGGATTCAACGGGTCATTGGAGTCGACCACGCATCCCAAGCACGCTCCAAAGCCGCAGGCCATCATGGTTTCCAATGATACTTGGCATGTCCAGCCAAGCCGGGCCGCCAAAGGTTGCAGCTGTCTGAACATGGGATTCGGTCCGCAGGCGTAGATCACCGGGGCAGGGGATTGAATTTGATGTCGCTGCTGAGAAAACAAATCGATCACTGTGCCTTTGAAACCTCGGGAACCGTCATCAGTAGCGAGGAGGTAAGGGATCTCGAGCTCAGCAAAATCTTCTAGGCAGCAAATGTTCGAATGGGATTTATTCCCATAAAACAACTTGGTTGATATGTTTCGCTGGTGAAGCATTTGAGCAAGAAATAACAGCGGCGCAATGCCTAATCCCCCAGCTAGAAGAATTGCCTCGCTGCATCCTCTTGGGATCGAAAATCGGTTGCCCAGAGGACCTAGAATCGAAATTGAATCGCCGACCTCATATTGCGCCAAGCGAGCCGTTCCTTGACCAATCACTTGTACCAGAATCTCAAACCAAAGTCCCTTGGGGTCTACGCGGTGCACGCTGAATGGACGCCGCAACAAAGGGATATACTGCTCCGAAACTTTAATATTGACAAACTGGCCGGGCTGAAACAAGGGCGATAGCAATTCGCTTTCAAAACGCAAGCGCACAATGTGCGGCGCAAGCCAGGTTTTGTTGACGATCGGACAATTGAGCGATTGAGGAGATGTGTGAGCAGGGGCATCGATGCGCTTATCAAACATAGTTCCCTACCATCGTCGCGGTGATTTTCTTCGGGGATCGTTCTTTTCCATCTCCTGACGTAACAGCCTGCGATACTGTTCGCGATCACTGAGGGCACTGTCTGCCAACTGTGTGGAATCACTGGTCGCCTTTTTCGCTAAAGCGCTCGCATCCACCACGGACTCGTCTTTTTTAATCTGGCTTGAAGATGTCCGCGATTTGATTACCTCGTCCACTTTAGGCTTCACCCGTTTAGCATATGGAGAAGTCGGATAATCGCTCACCAAATGCTGATAAATTTCAAACGCCTTATCGAAATGCTGTATGTCATGTTCATAAATATAACCCATGGCCATCAATGCCTTGGGTGCGTATTCCGAACCTGGCGCCTGCTCATAGATCGATTGGAATGTATCCAGTGCTTCCTGATATTGGCGTCGATCCAAATAAGCTTGTTCAGCCAACGCATATTTAGTTGCCAGGGCAGCGTTCGGATCCACTATCGAAATTGTCTTGATTTTCTTTCGCGCTTTTTGAGCTAAAGGATCATCGGGATATTGGGCAATCAGCCGTTGATAGACGGAATCGGCCAACAAGGTATCCTGTTTGAACTTTTCGCAGATATAACCAATCGAAAACAGAGTCCTGGGGATCACCTGACGCGATGTGTCCATTTCCAGAATATCGATATATTCTTTCAAGGCGGAATCAGGTTGGGAGAATTCAAACAAATAGAGCTCTGCAAGCGCCAATTTGGCTTTCACTAATTCCTGAAATGCGGTCCCTTGTTGTTCAGTTTTGCCAGTCGCCCCTTTTGATTGATAAAATTGCTCGTAGAGCAATTTATTTTTAGTGTACTGAGCGTAATATCGATCATACATTGGGTACAGCGAATCGGCGACATAACTTTGGAGATAATTCAAAGGAATGCGTAAAGATTGAGCAACTAAACTATCTAACAAGGTGGGTTCTACCACTGGTTTTCGCTTTGGGTTTAATGGATCCGTGGTAATAATTTTCTCACCAAATCGATCATAATGCTTGCCATAATATTTTTCATAAATCGGAATTAATTTATGTTGGGCGACTGTAAGCGAGTCCAGCGGGATAAACAGGGCGGTAGCAACAAGCGTATCTAATTTGGTATGGGATAGCTTCGGAAGTTCTTCGCTGTTCAGATCATATTTATCCAGTATAGCAGCGATCGAATCTCCTCGGGCCATGCTTTTCTGCTGGGCTAAGATAGTGGCGCGCAAACTTAGCATCTGCTGAATGTTCTTACTGATGGTCCTTGCCTCTGGGATGATCTCGGCGCTGGCATTTTCGAGAATGGCTTTGTCGAAAAATTCTTTGGCTTGTTCATAATTGCCGTCTCGGTCCTGGTAAATTTTCCCCAAAAAATAATATGCAGTGGCCGCCTCTTCGGTTTTCGGATGACGCGAGATGATGTCCAGATACCATTCAATCGCGTGATCGAATTCCCCTTTCAGACGATAACAATGACCGATCTCCAGGCGGCAAACTGGCCAGTTCTCTTCATTCACCACATCCCCGAGCAAGTTATTGAAGATCTTTATGGCATCATCAAAGCTTTTCATTTCTTTCAGCGCCAAGCCGGCTCGAAACATGGCGTTGAACTCAAATTTGGAATCGGGGCTATATTTTCTGGCTTGTTTGTAGCTTTCAACCGCACTGGCGAAGTTTTTGAGCAAAAAGTGGCACTCACCCATTTCGTAATAGGCTTTGGCGCGCAACGTTTTGTCCCTGGTTCGCCGGGCTGCAGTCTGATACTCTGAAATAGCAGTGACATAATCTTTCTTGTGCTTAAACAGCCCGCCCAATAAGAACTGAGCTTCGTCCCGAATCTCGTCGGTTGCTTTGCTGTTCAAGATATCATGAAAGTTCTTCTCAGCAGCATCGTACTCTTGCAGCTCAATATTCGTTTTCCCATACCATAATTTGCTCGCCGCGAAAAATTCACTATTAGGAAAATTCTGAATGAGCTCCAGAAATTTGCGCTGGGCTTTATTATACTCCTCCTTGCGATAGAAACATTGTCCCAACAAGAACAGCGCATCATCAACATATTTGCTGTTGGGATAGAACTCCAACACCTTGGATGCCTTTTCTATCGATTTGTCGTAATTTTGCAGCTCGAGCGAACTGGGTTTGTTCGGATTGGCGGATCGTTGCTGGCTTGACCCTCGCCTTTTCGTCATATCTTCCAATCGCTTGAGGCGTTGCTTTTCAGCGTCATTATAATATTTCTTAGCGTTGAAGAAAGTGTTGTAATAAGCACAACTGGAAACAAAGCTCAACAGCAACGCTAAGACCACAAGTTTTAACCCGCTTAGTTTCATGATTCGCCCATAGAGAGCCGTTCGATCAATTGGGGCAAAATTTCACCAGATTTCCCCATGATGGCTTCGTCAACCAAATTGGTGATGGCAGTGGGATTGGTGTTAATCTCTACCACATAAGCGCCAGCGTGTTTTGCCTCAATCGGCAAGGAAGCGGCGGGTTGGACCACCGCTGATGTTCCGATGGTCAGAAAAACATCCGCAGATTCCGCCGCAGCAAATGAATCCAATAGCACCTGATGCGGTAGCGCTTCCCCAAACCAAACCACATCGGGCCGAATAAGCCCCCCGCAATCGCATCGGGGAAGCTCAGCCCCATTGAAATGAGGAATAGTATCCCAACGTTTATTACAGTCAACGCAGCGATTTCTCATTATGTTCCCATGTAGCTCATAGATTCTTTTGCTGCCAGCTCGTTGGTGTAAGTTGTCGACATTTTGAGTGATCAAATGGAAATCATCGTACATGGACTCCAATTTGACCAGCGCATAATGTCCTGGATTCGGGTTGACTTGACTGATCAAGGTTTTCCGATAATTATACCATTCCCAAACCAATTTCGGGTTGCGAATAAAGGCGTCAAAATTGGCCAGTTCCTCGGGCCGAAATTGTTTCCATAATCCCTCATCGCCCCGAAAGGTCGGAACTCCACTTTCGGCTGAGATACCAGCTCCGGTCAGGACGACCACAGTGTGAGCAGATTTTAATTTGCCAATAAATGTGTCTGAAAACATTGAACGCTCCCTTAAATTTTTATCTTAAAATAGCATTTTTAATCCAAATTAGCAAGCAAATTGTTTGATGACTGTTTTGTGGATCGGCTGACAAGCTATCGTGTCAGAAAAATAAATAAATTATTTTAACTTGATAATTGAGATTTTTTTTGCTATTATTCGCTCGATAAATTAAAAAATGATAGAGTGACGACTTATTTGGGTGATTGAATCTTGGAGGTAATATGACATTTAAGCGTGGGTGGATATGGTGGGCGTTATTATTGGTCATTATTCAGACTCTCGTGAGCGAAAGAATCAGCTTTGCCCAAGATTCGAAATTTCCGCGCGGTGCACAATATTTCTTAGGAACAGATGATCAGCTTTTGATCAAAGTGAATATTTGGGGATTTGTGGCTAAACCAGGGCAATACTTGGTCCCCAGCGATACCGATGTGATCTCACTGATCGCTTTTGCTGGCGGTCCTCGGGATGGAGCGAAACTCAGTCGCGTCCGTCTCATTCGCTCCAAAGGAACCGATTCCACCAAGGTGGTCATCGATGTCAACATTAAAAAGTTCGTCGACAAAGGTGATCAATCTCGTATTCCAATTTTGCAACCTAATGATACGATTATTGTCTCTGGTTCGACGTGGTATCATGTGGGAAATTTCTTGGGATTTGTCACGAAAGTGGCCACGCTTGTCCAAATCTACTGGTGGATCGTCTACTATAGCCGTTAGTTTCATGCCAGTTGATTGCAAGTTTGTCATTTTGCAATTAAGTTGTTGTAACATGAAAAATATCTATTGACAATATACAAAAAAAACGATAATTTGTAGCCGTCAAACCGAACAGAATGGGAATTGCATCACATGGTTATGACAACAATTTGGAGGTTTGAACTATGAAAGCAAGGAACGCTGTGAGCGCGGGGGTATTGTTGTTGCTATTGACCAGCAGTTTGCCGCTGGCCCATGCCATCGGAATCAATGGGGGCAATGGCCTCACCTATGTAAAATCCGCCTGGAACCTCAAGCCCGGCTATTTGACGCTGTACGGCCGCACCCGTTTTTTTGGGAAAGTTTCGACGCAAAACCAACCAACCGCTGTGACCTATTGGGACGTGCAAGGCGCTTTGAGTTTTAACTATGGCATTACCGATCATGTGGAGCTGGCAATTGCGCCAGTAATGTATCAAGACACCCATCGAGGCCAAACTGGATACAATATTCCAGATGATCTATTTCTTGGGCTGAAGTTGGGGTCATACAATTTAAAAGGCACATCGCTCACCTGGGCGGTCAGTTTCGATACCCGTTTCCCAACTGCAAAATACCATAATGTTCCATTCGAACCTTACTCGGCTGGTACCATCGAGTGGGGCTTTACAACCATGTTGACCTACGCCCGCGATCCC
This sequence comes from candidate division KSB1 bacterium, assembly GCA_034506395.1. Classification (NCBI taxonomy): domain Bacteria; kingdom Pseudomonadati; species Candidatus Zhuqueibacterota bacterium. Next base: position 66,839 of record JAPDPQ010000021.1, read on the forward strand.
CTTTACCCAGACGACAATTTGAATATCCACGCCAATTTCGGATATGTCAATCATAATGACGTAGGGAAAAAATTGCTCCCGAGGTACAATATCAGTGTCACCAATATGAGTCAACAATTTATATACGGCTTTGGAATGAAAATCCCCAGTTCAGAATTCGATTTTTCAATTGAACTTTACGGAAACAAGTTTTTGCAGCGTCCCCCGCTAACCGCTTACAGTTTGGAAGACTATATTTACCTCTCCCCTGGGATTAGCTATCACGCCTATCGTTGGATGACGCTGAGCTTTTCGACCGATCTACGATTGTCGGAGGATGTCAACCAATCTTTGGTGGCTCCACCAGCGCCCGATCTGCCTAATTATCCCGGCTGGCGGATCAATCTGGGATTAAGCCTTACATTATTGCCGACATCAGTGTACCGGCTGAGCGATAAAGATATCCTCATTCGCAAAGCGGAAAGTCGCCGCGAGTTGTTCGAACAAATTATTAAGGAACAGCGCGAGACCGAATCAGCAGAAGAAGAACTGGAACGCATTAAGGAAGAACGTCGCAAAGCAGAGCGTGAGCTGGAGCGCCTCCGAAGAATCCTTGAGGGGGATCTGAAAAAGAAAAAGGAAGATTCAAATAATAAATGAGCAGCGCCTCAAAAGTTCAAACCCAAATTGATCAATAAAACTCATCAACTCCTCTGGGAATTGCTTCCAGGGGAGTTTTTTTTTAATGTAGAACACATCCATAGCAATTTGGTTTCTAAGGAAAATGAACTTGACTTTTTGCAATTGTTCTTTTATATTGAGACGATCGAGGCAGTGCAGAACAACGGTCAGATATTAACTTTCAATCGCATCGGGCTCGATGGTCTGTTTTGCAAGGAAAACGATTTTGCTTGTAAAGCAATTGACCCCTAGCTCCTAATCCAGAGCATCAGTTGTTTGCGCTCCAAAAGCAGATAATTCGCATTTACTAGAGTGCTCTGAGATCGAAATTCTTCCGATCGTACCTGAAAATATTTTGCGTCGTGATGATGGAAAAACCCAAATTGCTGCTACATACCTGCTGCGCGCCGTGCGTCACGGTACCCAGGATGCGGTTACAGGATGAATATGACATCTATTGTTTCTTTTATAACCCGAACATTCATCCCGAGCAAGAGTATCTTCGTCGATTGGCTGAGCTAAAGCGAATTGCGCGGCAGCTTTCAATTGTGGTGATCGAACAGCCTTACGATGTGGACCGCTGGATGAACCTAATCCGAGGCTTGGAATCTGCACCAGAGCGGGGGCAACGGTGCCAGATTTGCTATCGAATGCGGCTCGAGGCTACAGCTCAATTTGCCAAGCAGGAAGGCATTGAATATTTTACTACGACTCTAACCATCAGTCCCCACAAAGATGCCACAATGATCAATCGTTTGGGGGAAGAACTGGCAGGTCGATATGGGGTCCATTTTCTATCAGAAAATTTCAAAAAAAAGGATGGCTATAAGCAGAGCCTTGAATTGAGCGCTCAATTCCAACTTTACCGCCAGGACTATTGTGGCTGCATTTTTAGCCAGCGCAGCCACCAGAGAATAATAACGATGAGGTGATCGAATGAAAGAGGCCATGTTCTATCAAATCGAGGCGGATCAGCGTGTCGTTTGTCAGCTTTGTCCTCACGATTGTCGTCTAAAGCCCGGGCAGGTGGGGATCTGTGGTGTTCGCCAGAATATCGACGGCAAATTATTCTCCCTGGTCTATGGCAAAGCGATTGCTCTCCATATCGATCCCATCGAGAAAAAGCCACTATTCCACGTGTTGCCAGGCTCCCAATCGTTCTCAATTGCTACTGTCGGCTGCAACTTTCATTGCAAATTCTGCCAGAATTATGACATTTCTCAAGTGCGAGACGTTGGTGATATCGACCGGTTCAGTCGAGAGATTTCTCCGGAAGAGTTGGTGAAGCTGGCGAAACATAACCGATGCCAATCGATCGCTTATACCTATACTGAACCGACAATCTATTTTGAATATGCATATGATACTGCACAGCTTGCGCATCAGCAGGGGCTACTCAATGTGTTTGTCACTAATGGTTATATCAATCCAGAACCGCTGCAAAAAATTCACGATGTGCTTGATGCAGCTAATGTCGATCTCAAAAGTTTTAACGATCAATTTTATCGAAAAATGACTGGTGGCAAATTGCAACCAGTATTAGAGACATTGAAGTTGATGAAAAAGCTCGATATTTATGTGGAGATCACCACTTTGTTGATTCCTGGGGAGAATGATTCTGACGAGGAACTCACCGCAATAGCTGAATTCATTAAAAATGATTTAGGGGTGGACACGCCATGGCACATCAGTCGTTTTTATCCCCACTATCGTTTGACCGATCATAGCCCCACGCCGGTTGCATCGCTGAACCGAGCGCGCGATATTGGGCTGGCTCAGGGCTTGCGCTATGTTTATTTGGGAAATGTCCCTGGCAGCGATGCAGAAAATACCTATTGCTACAATTGCGGGAAGCTGCTTATCGAAAGATATGGATTTCAGATTATTCAGAATCATATCAAGGCAGGGAATTGTCGTTTTTGTGGGACGAAAATTGATGGATTGTTCGGCTCGTGATGCTTCGGCAACTCATTGGCCGAAGCATCACTGAAGCATTTGCCATTTTAAAATACGTTAGCTAAATTTGGCAGAATTGATTGGCATAGTGATTTGCCAATATTTCATGGCAGGATTGCGATTCTAAAGGAATAGATATCTATAATCCCGAATTTTTGCCTCCTTCTTCAAATTTTCGTACCAATCTTCCAATGCAGCTCGCTGCTTTCTCTGTAACAATTCGTTTTTGATGTTTTCTTTCTGCGCGGCAAAAGCGCTGGCATCGAAATCGGTCTTTTCAATCATTTTGATCACCCAAACGCCGCGATTGCCTCGGACCACAGGAGAGACCTCATCAACTTCTAATCCAAATGCTGCCCCTTTGAAATTGGGATCCTGCGGTACGTTGCGGCCGTAACCTTCGAGGGTGAAAAAATCAGTTTCGAGAATTTGCAAAGAACTCGCCTCGGCCTGAGTCTCAAAATCCATGGGTTGCTGAATCTTTGCGCGAAATTGCTGGGCGGCTTGCTCCGCGCGTTGTTTCTGCTTCTCTCGGATCACCGCATTCTTTACGATCTGCTCCACCTCATTGAACGGCTTCATGCGCGCTTTTTTGATTTCCAGCAATTGATAAACGATATAGCCGCGATTTTCAATATAGTGTCGTCGGCTGACCTTGCCGATCTTGGCGTGAAAAATGTCTTCTGCCAATATTTTCTGGAGGCCTAACCCAGGAATCACCCCGCGCTTATCGAAGAAATTAGTTGTGTCGACATTCATTTTAACGGCCGCTGCAGCAGCGACAAATCCCTCTTTTTTGGCATTTTCAATGAAATTATTTGCATCATCGGCTGCGAGCTCTGAAGTGCTGCGCGACGGATTAATCCGCAGCAGGATGTGTCGAGCACGAACCTTTTCTTTGCCGTCTTCAACCTTTCGATCCTCAACTTTGATGATATGGATTCCATGTTGAGAGATGATCGGACCGACGACTTCACCAATTGCGGCCGAGAATGCGGCATCCTCGAAAGGCTTTACCATCACGCCGCGTTCAAAATAATCCAGGTCGCCCCCCTTTTGAGCAGATCCCGGATCATCGGAATAGGTTTGTGCCAAATAGGCAAAATCAATTCCCTGTCGAATACTATCCAGCAGCGCCTCCGCGTTGAACAGTGCGTCACTGGTATCATTGGCCGACGGGATCAACGGAAAAAGAACGTATTGAATTTTTCGGGTTTCCTCTTCTTTGAAGTTCTCTTTGTGTTCATCGTAGTATTTCTTCAGTTCATCCTGCTTGATTTCGTTATCGGCGATCTTAAATTCCGCTGGATTGAAACTGACATATTTCACTTTAATCGTCTGATTGCGCCTTGCAAATTCCGTCCGTGCCTCTTCATCTGTCACAAAAACTGAAGTGAGAATCTGCTGATTAATTTTATTAAATGGAATTGACCGTTTCAGATCCTCTTCAAGTTGGCTGAACAACGGCAAATACCGACCATCCTTCATCACTTCTTTATATGTCTTCAGATCGAAATTGCCTTTCTCATCTCGAAAATATGGAGATGACGCCAAGTAGACGCTGGGATCATCAAACATGTAATAATGCACTTCTTTGCTGGTGACGCCGATCTTGGCTTTCTCTGCAAACTGTTGCACCAAAATTTCCCGAACGTAAGATTCGAACAGCTCATCTTCGAGACGTTGCAATTCAAATCCCTCTGGCTCTTTTTTGTTTTGTTGGCGATAATATTCGAAATATTGCTGCCGTCGTTCATTATATTGCTCAATAGAAACATTCTGGCCGTTGACCGTAAGTACGGTGTCGGGGCGCCGCGTGAATAAATGGGTGATGTCAGCACCACCTACCAATCCGCCAATGGTCATACTGAGCAAAAACATGATCAGCAAAAAGAACAGAATGATATGCGTGTTCTCCCGCATCTTATGCATGATCGCCATAATTGATACTCCTTAACGGTTTACATTTCATCTTTCATTTCAAGAAGTCCATGCTCATCATATGTGACCTCGATCAGTCAACTTCACAGAAATGAGCATCATAAAAAAACCGCTTAATATAGCTAATCATTCCAAAAAATGCAAGCTATTTTTCTTGGTCAACGGTCAACTCCATCATTTCTCTTCACTGAAATATGGCTGGTACGGTTGAGAATTATTGATTCAAAGGAGTTGTGATGACTCAGACTATTGAAAATAAACCAATGAAAGGTTAACAGGCAAAATCTTCAGTTGTTGCGATGAACTTTTTCGGAAACAAGGTTCTGGTTGATACCGTTAAGCAATTGGTTTTTAGATTGAAGAATGCCGCCTGAAGATACCTTTTTCAATGTAGATTTGATTCTGATTTGTCATCTTGATTTTCAGTCGCTTGGCCTTGGGCAGATAGGTCTGCCGAGCACCGCAAGCTTTTTGCTTGACTATTAGGGCTGAAATCGTTATATTAAGCCGCCTTCAGATTCAGAAATAAAAAGTGCAAAAAGCGGAAGATCATTGAGGAGGATGCGATGAAATTTGAACATGCAAAAACGAATGAGATTCTAAAATGGTTTGAGCAGATCACGAAAATACCACGCTGCTCGAAAAAAGAGGATCAGATTCGATCTTGGCTGCTCCAATGGGCCAAGGAACACCAGTTCGCCACCAAAACAGATGCGGTGGGCAATCTGGTCATCAAAGTCCCAGCTTCGCCAGGATATGAGCAAGCGCCGCTCACAGTGCTACAGGGACATATGGACATGGTTTGTGAAAAGACGCCGGACTCAGATCATGATTTTTCAAAAGACCCGATAAAGTTGATTTATGATGGGGATTGGCTTAGGGCAGATAAAACCACGCTTGGTGCTGACAATGGGATTGCCATCGCCATGGCAATGACCGTAGCGGTCTCAAAAGACGTCCCGCATCCTCCATTGGAATTGTTATTTACCGTCGATGAGGAGACCGGGCTCACTGGAGCCAATGCGTTGCAGCCAGGATTTATTGAGGGCAAGATATTGATCAACTTGGATTCCGAGGATGAGGGCGTGTTTACCGTTGGATGCGCGGGTGGAATGAATACCACTTCCACCGTGCCGATCAATTTTGAATCCATACCGACCGGCTATCAGGCATATAAACTTACTGGTAGCGGCATGAAAGGGGGACATTCCGGAGTTAACATCAAAGAAGAGCGGGCGAATGCCATTAAAGTGGTTGCTCGAGTGCTTGATGCGCTCAAGAAAGTTACTGACATGCGAGTGGCTCACATTCAGGGGGGCCGGGCCCATAATGCTATTCCTCGAGATTGCGAGGCGGTGGTTTTCTTTCCCAAAAATGATTGGGATAAAGTCCAAAAGGAAGTAACCCAGCAAGAGCAAATTCTTAAGAGTGAATTTAAAAACACCGATCCTGACCTGAAAATTACCATTGAGCCAAATGGTGCTGGAAAATTCAACCAAGTTTTTACTGCAAAAGATACGCGAAAACTGATCGATTTTCTTTTAGTCATGCCGCACGGTGTGGCAGCAATGTCCACCGATATCCCAGGGCTGGTAGAAACCTCCAATAATCTTGCGAATATCACAGTGGAGAACGGCGCGGTGAAAGTTTTGACCAGCCAGCGTAGCTCCATCGTATCGCGGCTGCACGCCCATACCAATCGCATTGAGGCGGTGACCCGTCTGGCCGGCGGCGAGGCTCGCAGCGGCGATGGCTATCCACCCTGGCCGCCCAGGATGGATTCCCCGCTATTGGATCGATGCAGAAAACTCTATCGCCGGATGTTCGGCAAAGATCCAGTGGTCGAAGTGATCCATGCTGGATTGGAATGCGGTATCATTGGAGATAAAAATCCAGGAATGGACATGATTTCAATTGGCCCAGATCTCAAAAACCCGCATTCACCAGATGAGAAGATCAGCATTCCAGCGATCGGAAAGGTATGGGACTTTCTGGTGGAGTTGCTGAAGGAATTAAAAGATGCTAAACCATTAGCCTAATTTTGAGTGAAGAGATATCAGGGAGTAGCTGCAAAGCTATTCCCTTTTTTTATTGGTTGTGATGGACGATAATGAGCGAAGCATGAATTGAAGTTATTTCGTCTCGAATTAATTTCTAAACTGAAAACGATAAAACGAGAGCGTCGCAGGCTAAATCTTTGAAAGGAACTTGCTGATGCGATCAAGGGCGTTTGATAAATAGTCCGCTGGGCTGCCGAAGCCAAACCTGAGATGATTTTCCATAAGAAAATGTTCGCCGGGGACCACCAAAACGCTATGCTGCTGTCTCAGTCGTGTCACCAGTTCGACCGATTTAATATCAATAGCGTATTTGACCAAAGCGATTGCGCCAGCAAGCGGAGGAATCCATTCAAAAATGTCTGCGTAGCTCTTCAGCCAATGCTCCAGAACGGCGTAGTTATGGTTAATGATATTTCTCGTCCGTTCTAAAATACGTTCCCGATTCGGTGAGCTGAGGGCCACGGTTGCCAGAAAATCGCTGATTGGATTGGCGCATATGGTGGTGTAGTCATGATAGGACCAAATCTTTTCGATTAATTGGGCGGGACCAACGATCCAACCAATGCGCAGGCCAGGCAAACCGTATGCTTTTGAGAGACCAGCGACGGCCAGAACTTTATCTGATCTACCCCAAAAGCTGGGTGTTAACTGATAATCTCGCTCGGCTCCACGATAAACTTCATCAGCCAAAATCCAGGCATCGGTTTTTCGTGCCAGTTCGCAGATGCGCATAATTTCATTTTGATTAAGCTGCGCCCCAGTGGGATTGTTCGGATTGCATATAGCGATCAACTTGGTTTTGGGAGTTATCGCTTGGTCCAATTCATCCCAGTCGATTTGCCAGCGGCCGTCCTTGGGCATGAGATGAAAAACTTTTACCCTTGAACCGAATGATCGAGCCAGTCCCCAAAGCTGCATATAATTAGGCAACATCAAAGCAACCTCATCGCCAGGCTGTAATAATGCCCAACTAATGAGAAAATTGGCTTCAGCACTGCCCGATGTGACGAGCACGTTCGCCGCTGTGGCTCCCGAATAGAGCTTTGCGATGGTGGTTCGCAGCGCTTCGCTCCCATTGGTCTGATTATAGCCCAATGCAATCGTTGATATTTGCTCAAATTCAGAAGCGTGAAGAAGCTCCTTCAAATTGAGCGGATGAACTCCGCTTTCAGAGAGATTGTAATCGACGACATTTTCCCAGAGCGACTGAAAGCGCTCCATGGCGAACAATTCAATATCCATTTTCCCTCGTGGTTTAGAAATAAACATGCCTATGGGGTATAGAGCGGGATTGATAATGCAAGTATAAGAAGAAAGTGCTCAAATGTCAAGCGAAATTTTTGCTGCATAAAAAGCTTGAAATTCTGGTTTGGATTTAGTACATTTTGAGCAATTCTGACTGAACTGTCATAGCAAAATAATTACTTGATTCAGTCAACTGATTGCTTCAGAACTTCGAAGGATTGGAATGAGGGTAAAGATCGATTACGGAAAAGATGGGCTCTGGATTGATGTCCCGGACGAAAATTTGGTCAAGATATTGAAGATGAAGCCCAGTCGGCCAATTCTGACGCCGACGACTCATATCGCGCAAGCGCTGGCAGCGCCGATTGGCTCACCCCCACTGGCGCAACTTGCCCAAGGCAAAAAGACGGCCTGCATTGTGATCTGCGATATCACTCGGCCAGTGCCCAATAAAATTTTGTTGCCGCCCCTTTTGAATACTTTGGAACAGAATGGCATCGGCCGGGATCGTATTACTATATTGATTGCCACGGGAATTCATCGGCCGAATTTGGGGGATGAATTGATTCAATTGGTGGGACCAGAAATTGCTTCTAATTATCGGATCGTTAATCATTACGCCCGGCGAAACGAGACGCATAGTTATCTTGGGAAGACCTCCCGCGGGACAGACGTGTTGGTGGATAGTAGTTACGTGAACGCTGAATTGAAGATCACCACTGGTTTCATTGAGCCGCATCTCATGGCTGGATTCTCTGGTGGCCGAAAATTGATTTGTCCCGGCATCAGTAGCCTCGATACGGTCAAAGTCATGCACAGTCCCAAGATACTGGAGCATCCCAATGCTCGTGAAGGGGTAATTGACGGTAACCCGTTTCATGAGGAATCTCTGGAAATCGCCAAAATGGCCGGGGTTGATTTTATCGTCAACGTGGCGCTCAATGAGGATAAACAGATTATCGGTATTTTTGCTGGTGATTTGGAAAAGGCGCACCAACGAGGTGTGGAATTCGTTCGCGAGCAGGTGGGTGATACTGTTGCCGAACCCGTCGATATTGTGATTACCACCTCTGCTGGCTATCCGCTCGATGCCACCTTTTACCAGTCCATCAAAGGATTGACAGCGGCGTTGCCGATCGTGAAAAAAGGGGGGACCATCATCCTGGCGGCGGAATGTCGCGAGGGATTGGGCAGCCCTGAGTTCAGCAAATTGCTCAGGGAAACCGAGGATGTCGAAGTTTTCATGCACAACATCCTGAAGGATGATTATTTTGTTGTAGATCAATGGCAGTTTGAGGAATATGCCAAGGTACTCCGTAAAGCTGAGGTATACTTGTTCAGCGCGGGGATCTCTGCTGAAGATAAGACCAAAATTTTTGCCACCCCGATTTCATCAGTTGAAGAGGGAGTAAAAATGGCGCTGGCGAAACATGGTTCGAGCGCGGCCATTGCTGTGATTCCAAAGGGACCGTATATCTTGGCAAATTGCGCTTCAATTTGAATAGATACTATCCATGGGCCAAACTGACATGATGCCCAAGATTCTGATTTTGTTTTGCGGCGGCACTCTGGTAATGGAAGAAGATGAGGATGGAACGCTCATCGTGCCGCCCAAGGAACGGGCAATCGAAAATCTGTTGAACATCGAGCCCAAGCTAAACCATGTGGCCGAGTTACAAGTCGCTTATATCGATAATATCGATAGCACTAACATCAACCCTGACCACTGGGATCTCATGGCAGAAGTCATCGCCACCAATTATGACCAGTTCGATGGCTTTGTGATCACTCACGGCACGGATACCATGGCTTATACAGCCAGCGCGCTCTCTTATATCCTCCAGAATTTGGGCAAGCCTGTGATTCTCACCGGTGCACAGATCCCTGGGGGAAAGATCGAGACAGATGCGCGACGCAATCTGATCAATGCGATTCGGGTCGCCCAAGAGGATATTGCTGGGGTCATGATCGTCTTTGATGAGGAAATTATCTTGGGAAGTCGCGCTTCAAAGGTATCGGAGTCGCGACTGAAGGCGTTCGAAACAATCAATTGGGATGTTTTGGGCGAGATTCGGATCGACATTCGATTTAGTGATGATCGCAAGCGCCGGCATAGTGGCGTGCTAATGGTAAAAAAGGGCTTCGAGCCCAATATCGCTGTGATTACGTTAGTCCCTGGGACGCCAGTGGGCATGGTGAAAAACGTCCTTGCAGGAGGGATTAAAGGGCTGGTGTTGATCGGGTTCGGCACTGGGAATATCGCTTATCCTTACCTGGAGGCGATCAGCATGGCCCGGGACCTCAGGATCCCTGTCGTTGTGACAACCCAATGCCGAGAGGGAGCAACGATGATGCATCTGTACGATGTCGGCCGACAAGCCTTGAAATTGGGTGCTATTGAGGCCTATGACATGAGCCTGGAGAGCATCGTGACGAAATTGATGTGGGCGTTGAAGCACGCTGAAAATTATGATCAGATCAAAACCATTATGCATACCAACTTCACTGGCGAGATCAACAAAGAGCGGAAAATTTTTTAGGATGAGGAGAAATTGGCAGAGAAGCATATCAGCCTCGTCACTCGGCTGCGGGAGTTCACTGCCCGATTGACACGACAACAATTGCTCTCCCGAACGACCCAGCTCAACTGGTGGGGATGGTTGTTGAGCCTGTTCGGCTTGACCTTAGCCTATTCGTTTTCCTGGTCAGGCTATTGGAGCTTTTTCTTATTGATTCATCTGGTGTTCCTGATCGGATTCGTCATTCATATTGATAGGAATTTTCGCCCGCCCATCGAGGCTCTGCTGCTGGTACTTTATTTATTCACATTGTTCTCGCGGTTGCTGATTAACGCCACAGTCTCCGTCGATCCTTCCCTGCAAGAAAAAAACGTCTGGTTGGCGCTGCTCATCCTGCTGACCAGCCTGATGGCCCTGAACTTCAGTTTGATCATCGTACACAACCGACACGGCAAAAAAGCAATCCTCCTGACGCTAACGGCGCTCGGCCTGCTCGGATATGTCGCTCTGTCCAGCGACAATGATTATGCAAAGTTTTTCTTTTATGCCCTGACCCTTATCACTTTGCTACAAAATACCCGGTGGCTGGAAGAGCTCAGCAAGTTGGAATGCTGGATCTATCTGCTGTTATTGTTCTTCTTCTATCGAACAATAGCAGGATTAAATCCCTTTTCGGATATAGATAGCAAAACGCTAGCTGGGACCAATGGTTGGTATCTGATCAGTGCCGTTCTGTTCCAATTTAATAAGTTTTATCTGCTGGCGATGCTGATTAAAATCCCCGTGGTCCTCATCTATAATCACGCCAGTCTGTCTCGTAAATTGAAAATATCCGGGCTGTTTCAATCTACTTTTCCGCAGCTCATTCAATTCGTTCTACTGACCATCATCTTCTATTCATTTCTATCTGGCTGGCAAGCCGAAAATTTGCGCCGCACAATTCAGGATCAACTGGAGAAGTTCGAGCATGGGGCGCCAGCGCCAGGTGTTGAATGGTACAAGATCGATCTGGAACAGCTTAGTGAATTTAGCAAGGTGGTGGATTATGAGCCGACCGTTGCTTTTGAACAATTGAGAGGGATTGGCGTGATCGAAATGCGGCACCGTCCTGGGATCATCCCATTTATCAAGCCAAGAAACGATTTTTTCATCTTTTTAAGGCAATCCAGCAGAGAGCTCTATCTCATCAAAATCGATGAACAATGGTTACGATCCATCACGAAGAATTTACGCTATCTGGCGGGCACTTCGATGAACGCCTATCCGTTGACTCCGAGCAAGTGGAGCTCTTATATCTATCGCGCGGATTTTCTCTGGCAACGGGAGCGACATATCCGCATCTTTCCCCTGGGCGCTTTGCCCATCAAATCAGATTCTGGCGTTTCGATCCAATTGGATTATCCCTATTCTACGCCTGAAAAAATTCTGAACAAATTTGAATTCCTGTTTAAAGATAAATATCAGCTCGTGTTTGGCCGGGTTTATTTGCCATTCTGGCAGGAGGACAAGCCGAGCAATCGCTTTCTAGCTTTCGATATCATCATGAAATTAGAGCCGGTCATTTTATTTTCTGGCCTCCCTCAAATCCTGATGGTATTGCTGGTCATTTATCTGCTGTTCAATAGCTTTGTGGTCCGGCAGGTGGTGAAATTTGGTGAACAAATCAATGAAACGATCATCGAAAAATTTGCTCAACTCCGAGCAGGTATCCAGCAAATTGCCACTGGAAATCTGGATCATAAAATAACTCTCGAGGGCGAGGATGAATTCGTGGAGCTGGCCGATCATTTTAATGAGATGGGTCAGCAATTGAAGAAAAAAATAGCAGAGGCTCGGGAACGCGATTTATTTGAATATGAACTGCAATTAGCGCGTCAGGTACAATTGAGCCTACTGCCTCAGCACTTGCCGCAGATCCCGAATTTTGAGCTTGCAGCTTCGATGCAAACGGCCAATACCGTCGGGGGCGATTTTTATGATATCTTTGCCGTGGACAACCAGCGCTACTTGTTTACGATCGGGGATGTCTCTGGAAAGGGATCTTCAGCAGCGCTCTATATGGCCCAATGTATGAGCTTGGTTCGGTTCTCGCGACAGTTCACCAGTGATCCCAAGCAAATCGCGTCCCGATTGAACAATTATTTTGCCACCACAATCCTTGATCGTCAGATCTTTGTCACTTCCATTATCGGGATTTTAAATCCGGAGGAGAACAAACTTCAATTCACCCGCGCTGGGCATTGTGCGCCGATCATCGTACCCGCAGACCCCAAGCGCTCCGTCCAGTTACTCGAATCACGTGGGCTTGGGATTGGTCTCACCCAAGATGCTCGAATGTTTGAACGGGCGAATATGATCAAAATCGTAACGCTTGCTCCGGGGGATGTTCTGGTTTGTTATACAGATGGGATCATCGAGGCTGCGCGATTATCCGCTCCATCGAGCGAAGCTGAATTTGAACTTTACGGCGAACCGCGATTGCTCCGATTGTTAGAATCGCAGCGCGGCAAGGGCGCTCAGGAAATCTTAAAGGCGATTGAAGCAGATATCGCGGCGTTCTACAACGGCCATCCCCGTGTGGACGATCACACAATCTTGATTTTGAAATGCTGTAAATGAACTGAATCCACTCTAAAATTTGACATCGGATTAAATCATTGCGTAATATCTCAAATCGACATCTTCAAATATTACTGGAGTATTATGAAAATCAAAGCCAAATTATTTGCATCTTTGAGGAAGAAGCTGGGCAAAAGCGAATGCGAATTAGATCTATCTTTGGGAAGCCGAGTTCTGGATGCGATCCGCGAATTGAACCTCTCGGAAAAAGATAGCTATGTGCTTATGCTCAATGGAATCCATTGTCAGATGGATCAGGAATTGACGGATGGGGATGTATTGAGCATCTTTCCTATGATTGCCGGTGGCTGATAATTAAGGCGAATGATGAGAGAACTGGGGAAACACTGGCATATTAATTTCAAGGAAGAATGGAGCATTGGAGGAATGGAATGGTGGAAGCACTGGTGAAAGATTCGATGGCATGAGAAAATCACAACGAGCAGGGTGCGCTTTTGGAAGCCGAAATGTGATGCTTTCGAAAGAGATGGTCCACTCATAGAAGAGTTAATTTTTGCTTTTTGTCTTATAAACGACAAATCAACTGAAATCAAAAAATAAATGGAGACAATTGCATGAACGGATGGATGGGAAAACTATTGCGAGTCAACTTGACGGAGCGATCTGTCACAGAAGAGCCGATCGATGTTGAAGTCTGGAGAAAATTTTTAGGCGGACGAGGCTTTGGTGCATGGGTTTTGTATCACGAGGTCGATCACACAGTTAAGCCGCTCGATCCAGAGAACGTTTTGATCTTTGCCACTGGGCCGCTCACTGGGACCACTGCTGCGACGCCAGGAAGATTCAGCGTAACGACGAAATCTCCATTGACTGGCGCGATCACCGATGCGAATTCCGGCGGCAAGTGGGGCGTTTACTTCAAAAAATGTGGCTATGATGCGTTAATCGTCACTGGCAAAGCGGATACGCCAGTGTATCTCACCATTTTCGACGATCAAATCGAAATAAAAGATGCAAGGCAGGTGTGGGGCAAAGATGTCCACGAGACGACCGACATTTTAGAAGAGACCGAGGGCAAAGGAACCAGCGTATTGTGCATCGGGCCGGCTGGGGAAAATCAGGTGTTGATTGCGGCAATCATGAACGATAAAGATCGGGCGCTGGCGCGGGCTGGTGTCGGTGCAGTGATGGGTTCGAAAAATCTCAAGGCCATCGTTGCTAAGGGCACCAAAAAGATCGAAATCGCTGATCCTGAGCGGATGAAATTTGTCACCTATGAGGCGAATAAGCTGGTTCGTGCCCATCCGATCACATCCAAGGGACTGCCAGAATTCGGTACTGCTGTGTTGGTCAATATTATGAACGAGGCAGGGATATTTCCCACGCGCAACTATCAGGACTCGCAATTCGAGGGGGCGGAGAAGATCTCGGGGGAATCGATCACCGATCAGATCTTGATCAAAAAATCGGGATGCTGGGGGTGCATCATCCAATGTGCTCGCAAGACCCGAACGCGCAACGAGGAAGGGGAGGGCCCTGAGTACGAATCGGATTGGGCGTTGGGTGCCAATTGTGGCATTGATGACCTCGAAGCGATTACTGAAGCAAATTACCTCTGCAATAAATTGGGGCTTGATACTATTTCGACAGGTGGGACCATCGCCTGTGCGATGGAGCTAAATCAGCGGGGCATCGTCGATACCGGTATTCATTTTGGTGAGGCGCACAAATTGAAAGAAATAATTCGAAAGATCGCATATCGCGAGGGCATCGGAGCAGAGCTTGCGCTTGGGTCGAAGCGGTTTGCTGCCAAATATGGCGCAGAGCAATATTCCATGCAAGTGAAAGGGCTGGAGCTGGCGGCTTACGATCCTCGCGGCGCTCAAGGCCAGGGGCTAGCGTACGCTATCTCCAATCGGGGTGGTTGTCATTTGCGCGGCGGATTTGTCATCGGTCCAGAGATCTTGGGGGCTCCGCGCATGATCGACCGATTCGCATCGGTGGGAAAAGCTGGACAGGCAGTCCGGCACATGGACTTGGGAGCGGCCATCGATTCTATGGTGGTGTGTCGTTTCTCCACGTATGCTGCCAATGAGTTTGTCTGGGCAAGATTATTGGAAGCGGTCACCGGCGTGCCATATCGTTCCCAAGAGGTGATGCTCATCGGCGAGCGGATCGTCAATCTCGAAAAGCTCTATAATCTTCGGGAAGGGTTCAGCCGCAAGGACGATACCCTTCCAAAACGGCTGTTGGAGGAACCCATAAAAAGCGGACCAGCCAAAGGCAGAACTGTCAATCTGGAACCGATGCTGGATGAATACTACCAATTCCGCGGTTGGGATCGAAATGGCGTACCCCAGGCAAAAAAGCTCACTGAACTTGGTTTGGAGGGATTGATCAATGGCTAAAGAAAAATATCAGGATATCATCAAAGAATTTCAAAAGATCGGCCGCATGATTTGGGAGAAAGAATTGAACAATTCTCATAGTGGCAATATGAGCATGCGAATCGGCGACCGAATTCTGATCACGCGACGCGGCTCGATGTTGGGATTTCTCACAGAAAACGACATCATCGAGACCGGGCTGGAGCGGAACGACAGCGGCATCTCGCTCACTTCCACCGAGGTCAACGTCCATCGGGCGATCTATAAGGGAACCTCCTGCCTCGCCATCGTTCATACCCATCCATTAACTGCTACCGCATTATCATTGGTGCAAGATGAAATTATCGCCATCGATGTGGAAGGTTCTTACTATCTCCGTAAAGTTCCGGTATTAGAGTTCGAGTTCGGCACTAGTTCCAAAGAGATGGAGGAAGAGCTGCCGAAAGCCTTAAAGAATTATAAAATCGTCATGGTGCGCGGCCATGGTGCTTTTGCCATCGGCGATTTTTTGGAAGAAGCACTGCAATATTCGCACATCTTGGAAAGCATCGCCCGGATCGTTTATATGACCAAAATGTTAGGCGGCGACCTGGCGAAAATCCAAAAAGCGATGTATTCAACGTGGTGATTTGTTGAGGAATCAGAGATCACTCGTCCGCAATTGGCCTTTGGGGTTAGACGAGTCAACTTGGTTTGACCCTTGAGCGAGACTCCAGCGCGTCGAAATTTCTATTGACTATTGGATGAAAATATTTTATATTGACAGCGATTAATTTTTTGCAACTTTAGCCATATGATTTGGGACGAATTCGCTCGGCGCAAGCTTTTTTGGTGCTGATTTGGCAGTTGCAAAAAAATGATCTTTGGTCAGAAAGAAACATCGAGATGACAGATATCCATCAAGAATTGATTTTGATCCTTGATTTTGGCTCTCAATATACGCAACTCATCGCCAGGCGTGTGCGGGAGCAAGGCGTATACTCCGAAATCAAGCCCTACAATTATCCCGTAGACGCTATCGCATCGTTACGTCCGAAAGGAATCATACTCTCTGGAGGGCCAGCCTCGGTTTATCAGCCGCTGGCGCCATTGGTTGATCGACAGATTTTCGAGCTTAGCATCCCGATTCTGGGAATATGCTATGGCTTACAGTTGATTTGCCATTTGCTTGGCGGCGAAGTCGCACCAGCGGATCATCGGGAGTATGGTGATGCCCTGTTGCGAATCAAGACGAGTGATCCGCTGGTAGTAGATTTGCCTTCCCAATCTCGGGTCTGGATGAGCCATGGCGATCGAGTGGTACGCTTGCCGGAACGATTTTGGGTTTTGGGTAGCACTGCCAATTCGCCCTATGCGATCATTCGGCATCGAGACCAACCTATCTATGGCTTGCAGTTCCATCCAGAGGTTGCGCATACTGAACAGGGCAATCAAATCCTAAGAAATTTTTTGTATCGCGTGGCAGCTTGTCACGGTCTATGGACACCAAAATCGTTTATTAATGAATCCATCGAGCACATTCGACAGCAGGTGGGGGACCAGCGGGCAATCTGCGCCCTGTCTGGCGGCGTCGATTCTTCGGTGGCCGCGGTGCTGGTCCATCGAGCGATCGGCGATCGACTCACCTGTGTGTTCGTAAACAACGGCCTCCTGCGACGCGGAGAAGCTGATCAGGTTCAGGACACGTTCGAAAGGCAATTGGGTTTGAATTTTCGCTATGTGGATGCGAGCCATCGCTTTTTGGATCGGCTGAAAGGGGTGATCGATCCCGAGCAGAAGCGGAAGATCATCGGAGAGGAATTCATTCGGACTTTTGAAAAAGTGGCGACGGAACTCGGCGACGTGACATATCTGGTTCAAGGGACGCTTTATCCCGATGTGATCGAGAGCGTTTCGACGCGGGGGCCTTCGGCTGTGATCAAGACGCATCATAATGTCGGTGGACTCCCCGAAAAGATGAATCTGAAATTGATCGAGCCGTTGCGCGAACTGTTTAAGGATGAGGTTCGGCAGGTCGGGCGTGAGCTGGGGCTATCACCCGAGTTGGTCGGCCGCCATCCGTTTCCGGGACCGGGTTTGGCGGTGCGCATTCTGGGTGAGGTGACCAGCGAGCGGCTTGAAATCTTGCGCCATGCTGATCAGATTTTTATCCACGAACTCCGAAAGTTTGGCTGGTACGATCAAGTCTGGCAGGCGTTCGCCGTGTTGCTCCCAGTTCAGTCCGTGGGCGTGATGGGCGATGAGCGGACCTATGAAGATGTGATTGCGTTGCGCGCCGTCACCAGCGAAGACGCGATGACCGCCGATTGGGCCAGGCTTCCCAGCGAACTATTGGCTACCGTTGCCAACCGAATTATCAATGAGGTGCAGGGAGTGAATCGGGTGGTTTATGACATCAGCTCCAAGCCACCCAGCACTATCGAGTGGGAATAGGTCGCTTAAAAACTGTGCATGAAGATCGATGAAACTGAAGCTCTGAGGCAGTAGAAGGCTAACGATTAATGGATTGGCGACAAATCGCCTGTTCAAAATAAAGGAAAGGGCGCTTGCATGTGCGGAATTGTGGGTTACATTGGGCCGAAACCAGCAGCACCGATCTTATTAGAAGGATTAAAACGATTGGAATATCGGGGCTATGATTCGGCTGGAATTTCCACCATAGCGACTGGGAAGCTGTTGATTCATAAGCGGAGCGGCAAGATCGCGGAATTGGAGGCCGAGCTGCAAAAGAGAGAATTGCCTGGCACCGTGGGAATTGGCCATACGCGCTGGGCTACCCACGGCGAACCGAGCTGGATCAATGCCCATCCGCACGATGATTGCACGGGAAAGATCGCTATAATCCACAATGGGATTATCGAAAACTATGCTGCTTTGAAAGCGGATTTACAAGCCCGAGGTCATCATTTCAAAACGCAGACCGATACCGAAGTATTGGTCCATTTAATCGAGCAATTCTACCAGGCTAATGGCGGATTAGAGGCTGCGGTCCGAGAGGCGCTATTGTTGATCAAAGGGACTTATGGGATAGCTGTGATCTGCAGTGATGAGCCGGATATGCTCATTACCGCACGAAATGGCAGCCCTATTGTGCTTGGCATTGGCGATCGAGAATACCTGATCGCTTCCGATGTTGCGGCGATCGCCGGACATACCTGCAACGTGACGTATCTCGATGATAACGAGATGGCAATTGTGCGGCGTGAGAGCTTGGTGATCAAAACCATCGATGATCGTCCAGTCCAGAAGCGGATCGAGCAGATCCCTTACAATCTTGAACAGATCGAGAAGGGCGGCTATCCCCATTTTATGTTGAAAGAGATCATGGAACAGCCGCAGACGATTTTCGATTCTATGCGTGGCCGATTGTTAGAAGAGGAAGGGACAGCGCGCTTGGGCGGAATTCAACATGAGGTGGAATCATTATTGTACGCTCGACGCATTCTCATTACGGCCTGCGGTACTTCCTGGCATGCCGCCTTGATTGGGGAATACATGATCGAGGAGCTGGTGCGCATCCCGGTTGAGGTGGAATACGCATCGGAATTTCGTTATCGAGACCCCATCCTGGATCGAGATACCGTGGTGATCGTTATCAGTCAATCTGGTGAAACTGCGGACACCCTGGCGGCGGTTCGCGAGGCGAAGCGGAAACGCGCCAAGGTGTTTGGCATCTGCAACGTGGTCGGTTCCAGCATTGCCCGAGAGACCGATGCGGGCATTTATCTTCATGCTGGACCGGAGATCGGAGTTGCCTCCACCAAAGCATTTACTTCTCAGGTGACAGTGCTGGCGCTGCTCACATTGTTGTTGGGTCGGATGACCTCCATGTCGGCCAGTCGCGGCCGTGAGATCGTTCAGGAATTGAAATGCTTGCCCCAGAAGGTGAGCAAAATATTGAAATCGCATCAGGACATTGCCGCCATTGCCGATCAATATGCGGATAAGCAAAACTTTCTGTATCTGGGACGCGGCTATAATTTTCCTGTGGCGTTGGAGGGCGCGTTGAAATTGAAAGAGATCTCATATATTCATGCCGAAGGATATCCTGCGGCAGAAATGAAGCATGGCCCCATCGCATTAATCGATGAAAATATGCCAGTGGTGTTCATCGCCACACGCGATTCGACTTATGATAAGATCATCACCAATATCGAGGAAGTTCGCGCACGCAAAGGCAGGGTGATCGCAATCGCTAGCGAAGATGATGTCTTCATCAGAAGCAAAGTTGATCATGTGATCTATATTCCACCCACATTGGAATTTTTAGCTCCGATACTTACCATTATTCCACTCCAATTGTTGGCCTATTTTATTGCGGTGCGACGAGGATGTGATGTAGATCGGCCAAGAAATCTGGCAAAAAGTGTGACTGTTGAATGAGGGAAGGATATGAGAATTTTAAGAATAATCATTTGCCCTTTGCTCTTATTGTTTTTGTCACAAGCTATGATCTCTCATTCGTTTCTCATGGCGCAAACCATTCGCGTCGATGGTGCTCGGTATGTGCCAGAGGTAGAAATAACCTTCAGTGAGGGGGTGAATGAGTATCGCAATCAGAACTACCCGCGCGCCACTGATATCTTTGAATCTCTGTTGTATCGAACGCCATTGCATCAGCGCATCACCGCTACCTATTTGATGCTGGGAAAGAGCTATTATAAGATGGGCTTATATAAAAAATCTGTCTCGGTCCTCAATGAATTGATCGAAAAATATCCTCAGAGCAACTATTTGGATGATGCCTATTACACCCTGGGTTTTAACTACTATGCCCAGGCCGATTATCTCAATTCGCTAAAGGCGTTTCTATGGGTTGCGGATTTTGGGAAGGCAAAGAAGCTGGTTGAGAAAAGTCGTAACAATGCGTTGAAGATCATTGATTCTAACATTGCGTTTACAGAACTGCAGAGCTTGAAGGATCAAATCACCAGCCCGATCGCTTCTGCGATTGTGACGATTAAATTATCGCAGCGCTACTTGGAGCAAGGCAATCGGGACCAGGCGATCTCTTTGCTTCAAAATTTCGTCCAAAAATTTCCAGACAACCCATATTTGGCCAACGTGAAGCAACTGCTGACCAAAACCAATTTGTCAGCTCCGTCGGCCGACGTTGTCATTGGCGTGATCCTGCCATTGTCTGGCACCTATAGTCAACAAGCCCGATCTTTGCTGACCGGCATGCAATATGTTCAGAAAAAATTCAATGACACATCGCAAGTAAAGATCAGGTTG
This sequence comes from candidate division KSB1 bacterium, assembly GCA_034506395.1. Taxonomy (NCBI): domain Bacteria; kingdom Pseudomonadati; species Candidatus Zhuqueibacterota bacterium. The sequence goes on from JAPDPQ010000021.1 coordinate 87,422, forward strand.
GTGGTGAAAGATTCGGAAGGCGATATCGTGAAGGCGGTGAAAGCAGCGCAGGAGTTAGCCCGTGACAACCAGATAGCGGCAATTATCGGCGAACTGGAGTTAGAGAAAACCGTTGCCGTGGCCGCCGTGCTCGATGGATTTAATATCCCGTTGATTGTCCCAGCGACATCTGGCAATGGGATTGCCTCCATCAATAATTACATTTTTCAACTTAATTCCGACCTTGAGACGCGCGGCAAACAAATAGCCCGATATGCAATGCAGCAATTAGGCCTAAAGACCTTTGCCACGTTAGCGCCAGCCGATAGCTATGGCAAGGATATGACTGATAGTTTTACCGCCACGGTAGACCAATTGGGCGGGAAAATTGTCGCTCAAAAATGGTATTATGCCGATGCCCAGGACCTCAGTCGTCAATTTAAAAGCATCCGCGATCTGGGCTTTCAGCTCAGTAACAAAGACTCTTTGGTCCGATACTTTAGCAGGGAACTCGATGATTTTCGGATGGAAAAGGTTCCAGTCACAGGTATTGATGGTGTGTTTTTCCCTTGCTACACCGAAGAGATCCAATATCTTGCTCCGCAGTTCGCCTATGCCAATCTGCGAGCAAAAATTTTCGGTGGGGAATATTGGTACGACCTCGAGAAACTCCGAGCCAATCAGAACTATGTGGATGGCATTGTCTTTTGTAGCAGCTATTATGTGGACGAAACCAGCGTGGATTTTATCAAGTTTCGAAATGATTTTCGGATCGTCACCAAACGAACGCCGGAAATTATGGAGTTATACGGCTGTGATGCCCTCAGTGTTCTTGCTCACGCTATTGGCCACCGCAAACAGAATCGGCAAGAGATCCGCGATTTCTTAGATGAATTGGATAAATTTCCTGGCATCAAAGGCCCAATTACGTTCAAGGGCAACGGCCGCGTCAATTCAGAGGTGCGAATCCTGACTTTTAAGAACGGTCGCATCGAGTTGCTGCGCTAAGCCACACCTCAATGACCATGCATTTGTGAGGAAAATGATGAAACCAATTCATGTTATTCTTTATACCTTGCTCACCTTAATCGTCGTAAAACTTCTGGGCATACTATTACTGATCTTTATCATTATCAGTTTTTCGGATACGACTCCGACGGTTGAGAATAACTCCACGCTGGTCATTCAACTTTCTGGCCAGATCCCCGAGTTCGTCCCCAAGTCTGGTCTTCCGATCAAACTGGGGCCAAGCACTTCACTAAAGGCCATCTGTGATAATATCGAAAAAGCCCGCGTCGATCAAAGGATTAAAGGGATCCTGTTGCGCATCAACCGCACCACGCTCGGTTGGGCCAAGATTGATGAGCTCAAAGGGCTTCTGGCGAATTTCAAAAATTCCGGAAAATATATTATCGCTTATCTGGGGTCCTATGTGTCCGAGAGCGACTATTATCTGGCATTGTCAGCCGACAGTATTTTTGTCGCTCCTGGCGGATTTATGGAGATGAATGGCCTGGTGATTGAAACCATTCACTTGCCTGGATTATTAGAGAAGCTCGGGATCACGGTGGATTATTTCGCTTACGGCAAATATAAATCGCGTTCCGGCGAAGAATTGGGACGGAAAAAACATAGCGCTCCGGTGCTGGAAATGCTCAATGATCTGTTGGATTGGCAATACGCCCATTTAGTGAGGGCCATTGCCAATCGATTGAATATTTCCGAGGCCCAGGTCAAGGCAGTACTCGATCAAGGTTATTTTTCGCCTGAAAAATTTAAGCAGCTCGGCTGGGTCGACGGAATTTTGTACGAGGATCAATTATTTGATCGACTCAAAGCATTAAATGGAACGGCGACAAAAGATAAATTGAATCAGATTTCCTCAGCAACCTATGATCGCATCTCTTCAGAATCATTGGGTTTGAACAAGGGGCGGGATCAAATCGCCCTGATCTATTCGCAAGGCATCATCCAAGAGGGCGACGATCAAATTGATCCATTAAGTTTCGAGTTCTCCGCCGGAACTGATCCGATCATTCGCGCCCTGAGGAAGGCGGCCAAATCCCGTTCCGTCAAGGCTATCGTATTCCGCGTGGATTCGCCGGGCGGCAGTGGTTTGGGCTGTGATCTGGTCTGGCGCGAAATTCTAAAGGCGAAAGAGAAAAAGCCAGTCATCGTCTCTATGTCGGATTATGCCGCTTCTGGTGGCTATTGGGTTTCCATGGGCGCCACTGCCATTGTCGCCCAGCCTTCGACATTGACCGGTTCGATCGGGATCTGGTCGGTGTTTCCCAACGTGAGCGGCCTATACGATAAGCTGGGTCTGGTACCAGAGACGATCAAGCGCGGAGAACACGCCGATATGTTCCTGGGGGTAAAAAAACTGAGTGATTATGAGAAAAAACTATTAAGTGATCGGTTGCTGGAGACCTATCGGGATTTCGTTGCCAAGGCTGCCAGTTCCCGGGGCAAATCGTATGACGAACTGGAACCTTATGCTCAGGGCCGCTCGTGGATGGGCGAGCAGGCGCAGAAATTGGGCCTGATCGATGAACTTGGCGGTCTGGATCGCGCCATTCAACTCGCCAAACAAAAGGCCGGCATCGACACCACCGCGCCGGTCAAAATTGTCGTATTTACTACGATGAAAGGCTGGATCGAAAAACTGATCTCCAATCCGATGCTCCGTTGGATTGTGGCGAGCCCTCGGATGGAGAGTTTGTGGAAGCATTGGCAAGATGTCCTGACGCACCAACAAGTGCTGCTTTGGCCTTTGATGCCGTATCGCATTCGCATTTACTGATCGGCTCTTGGGAAAAATAGCTGCTGATTCATCTGTTCCAGATCGAATCTGATCCAGTATTTCAGCTCTCACATCAGAAAAAAGACGATGCAATGAACTGATCCTGTCCGTGAGCCAGTGATGAGATTTCTCGATCTGTGGTTTCTAACATATGCGCATTTTCAATTAACTGGATTGCTTCGATTTAAAAGTGTTGAAAGATTTTCCCAATTTTAAATCCAACTTTGAGACAACACTCAAATGAAAGACGACCTCCTTCGATCCCATCAGTTCAGTGTTGACGGAGAAGCCCTTTCCCTTCTCAGCGGCGAAGTCCATTATTGGCGGCTGCAACCCTATTATTGGGAGAAAATTTTGCAACGGGTCCGCGAAATGGGCCTTCAGATCATCGCCAGTTATGTGTGTTGGGAATTTCATGAATATGAGCCTGGGAAACTGGATTTTGTTGGCGAAACCATTCCCGAGCGAGATTTGGTTGGATTTTTAAAGCTCTGCCAATCAATGAATTTCAAGGTGATCATTCGGCCGGGACCCTATATCTATTCGGAATGGCCGCAGGCTGGCATCCCAGCTCGGCTGGCCCGCTACCATCGCCTTCACCCAGTTTTTCTCAAAGAATGCGAGCATTACATTCAGCACGTTACAGAGACCTTGAAGCCCTGGTTTTCTACCAAAGGCGGGCCGATCATTTTGCTTCAAGCCGATAACGAGATCGACTCGTTCGCGTACTTTCACGGCGAGCAACTGGGCTTATATGGCGGTGACGGGCTATTTCAGGAATTTCTAAAGGAAAAATACAAAAATAGTGACCAACTGAACCGCATCTGGCAAACTCGATTCAGCGAGTTTTCCGAAACCGCGGGAACAATAAAGCTCAAAGATCAAATTCCTGGTAGCAAGGCTCGCGCCTTAGATTTCTTTCAGTTCCAACATTGGTGCGCTAAAAAGATCGCCAGATGGGTAGTCAACGCCTATCGCGCTGCGGGTGTTGACATCCCAATCTATCTCAATACCGTGCATCATTGCTACAGCCAAAATTTGAGGGAAATGGCCGAGGAATTCGGGCTGGTCGGCATCGATCTCTATCCTTCCAACGAATTTCATGCTTCTGAGGATGAACATTTAAAATTCTTGAGAAACGTCTGTTATGCCAGCGCCGTTACCAAGCTTCCCTATATTCCTGAGTTCCAATGCGGCATCTGGCATGGCTATCATTATCACACCAAAAATTTGACCGCGAATCATTATCGGATGTCTTGCTTGACTGCATTAATGGCCGGCATCATTGGCTGGAACTGGTACATGCTGGTGGAACGGGACAATTGGTATTATTCGCCCATCAATTCGCGGGGGTTTATCCGACCCGAGCTTTTCGAACCGATGACGAAAATCGTAGAAGTTTTTCATCGCCTTAATCCCGCAAAATTGACCCGGCTGACCAATACTGCGATCACTGAAGACGAGTATCATTTTTGGGCAGAGGGCATCGGCCACCAAAATCCAATGGCGAAAGCGGTTTATGACTCGGGCATCCCATTCAGCAGTTTCGATCTGAAAAAGGGTGATCCCAAATGCCAATTGCTATTTTATGCTGGACCTGACTGGTTGCCCCGAACGAATCATCATCGGCTGCGGCAGTTTATCGAAGAAGGGGGCACGCTGGTATGCTGCAATACATTTCCGCAATTGGATGAGACTTTTCAAGCATACGCGGCCCTTCCCTTCGTTGCGCCCGAGGGCTCGACCTTCGCTAAAAATTTTGATTTGAAATTGGGCACAATTAAGATTCAAATCAAGGACTCGCTTTCGATCTTTCGACAGGTGCCAGGCGAACCGTTTTATGCGGCCCAATCGGAGCGGCAGGTGGATAATATTTACGCTGAAGAGAATGGACTCTTGGATGATCATGAGGCGGGCAGAAAATTTACCATTGGATACCAGCTTCCCATTGGCAAGGGCAAGCTTGTATACCTGGGCGTTACTCCAACCCCCAAGATTGTTAAGGCAATTCATCAAATGATGTCTACTGCAATCCATTGCCAGACAAATACCCCAAATGCATTAGTGACTTTGTTTCAAAAAGATGAACGGAAATTTTATGTGATTGTTATCAACCTCGGCACGGAGACGAGGGATGTGCAAGTTCTACTGACACCAGCGATTTTCGCCAATTCAACTTGGGATTGCAGTGATCTGTTCGCTGATAAAAAGATGAAGTTGGCATTTTCTGAAATACCAGTTTTCTCTGTGTTGGTCGCTCGCAAAGATGGGACTGTTCTCGAGCTAAATCACTGATGCCACTCGCTCTTGAATGGAGGAGGCCACTAGCCTAGCTAAATTTGACCTCTAAGGAGCCTATATGAAAAAATTCACCCAATCGCTCAAGGTCCGTTCTTACGAATTAGATGCCCAGGGGCATGTGAATTACGCCGTCTATTTGAACTATCTGGAATATGCACGAGTATGTGCGTTGGAGCAAGCGGGTTTGCGCTTTGATGATTATATTAAGCGGGGGATTTACATCGTCATCGTCGAAGTAAATATCAGGTACTTGGCGCCAGCCACTTTGGGTGACGAGCTGGAAGTTACCCTCGAAGGGATCAGCCTTGGCCGAACCAGCGCTCGGTTCAAACAAGAGATTTTCAATACCAAAACTGGCAAGCAAATCGTCGAGGCGGAGCTCGCTGGTGTGTTCATCAATAGAGAAGGAAAGCCGATCCCGATCGATGAAAAGTTTAAAAGTGCTTTTTTTGATTCTCTATAAATCCCGCAGCGTTCCTAAACCTCCCAGGTTTAGGAACGCTCAAAACCCACTTGCCTTTTTCGCTTTTTCCTGTTAAATTCATTCTGCAATGGCTCCCTCCCACCATCTGATCGGAACCTGCACTTCGATTAACGCTCTTTCAGCCTGAACCAGAATTGAACACCAGCGCCACATTTGAGCCAGCCATTGCCTGGGGGAGCTTAAGTTCTTTCTATTCTAACAACCCAATGATTTAACTTGTGAACCAACCGAAAGGAGCACTATCATGAACCGATCAATTTGCGCACTGATCACTATTTTTTCACTGATCACTCTGTTTTCACTGATTCCTGCCCACTGGGCCTTCCCCCAGGGCATCTGGAAATATTATACCCGTGCCGATGGGCTGGCAGGAGATTCTGTTTTCTGTATTTCTCAGGATAAGCAGGATAATATGTGGTTTGGTACCTGGGGTGCTGGTTTAAGCAAACTGGATACCAATGGAATCTGGACTAACTATTTTACTGGTAATTATACATTCGCAGTAATATATGACATTGAAGTTGATTCATCCAACAATAAATGGTTTGTTATTTCTCGGAGAGGTGGCCCTCATGGATGTTATGTCGTCAAATTTGATGATAATAAGTTTACTTATTATAAGCCAGCGCCTGAAGGATACCCTGATGTTGCCAATGTGTTAGGTCAGGATTCATTGGGTTACATCTGGTGTGGTGTCTTTCAATCCGGTGGCGCCTATTGGTTTGATGGAAATAGCTGGAATTATTGGTCTGTCCCGGGCCTCTGGGATATTTATAATGGAATTAGTGATATTAAAACAGATCGTTATGGCAAGCTTTATTTTGGTCACTCTAATGGGGTATCGACTAAATATGATTTTTTATTCAATGTGGGGCGTGTTTCTGGTATCGCCTTTGACAAGCAAAACCATTTATGGTTTGGTGTAGTTGATTGGAAATGCGGATTGTGGATGTTTGATGGCGCTACTTTACATCGCTGGACTAAAGATAATGGTTTAATTAATCCACTAAGTCAGGTTACAGCTGTAGCAATCGACTCCAGCAATAATGTCTGGATTGCCAATGGGCCCGACGAATGGGGTGGGCCTTTAGGTGTATCAAAATTTGATGGCACCACTTTTAAACATTTTAATATTGATGATGGATTAGTTAATGGTTTTGTCTATGATGTTTTTGTTGACAATAAAGGAGACATATGGTTCGCAACCGATGGCGGTGTTTCTGTTCTGCATGATACAACGACGAACAGCGTAAGACCGGTAAATCCTCCAGCTCAGCTTTTCTCATTATTTCAAAATTTCCCTAATCCGTTTAATTTGAATACCTGCATTAAATATAATCTAAATTCAGCAGGTAAAATTGAATTATCCATTTATAATTTGTTAGGAAAGGAGGTGAGAACATTAATTAAAAAGTATCAATCGGCTGGAGAATATGAAACTAGTTGGAACGGAACCGACAATTCAGGAAAGGAGGTGAGTAGCGGCATTTATCTTGCCGTATTAACATTTAATGACTCAAAAAAAATAATTAAATTAAGTCTCATCAGGTAAATTTAACCAATGGAGGTTGCCATGTTGTCAATGAGAAACTATTTCAGATTTGCCTTACGGGCATTGATTCTTCAATTGGTCTTAATCCCCTTGCCAATCAATTGCATAATCGCTCAAGCTAATTTCTTTCCGCTGGGGCTTTGGAATTATGACATCTGCGGTCCGGAACATACCGTCGATCAACCAAATGAAATGCTCCGAATTGATGGGCTTCATGGGAATTATTTTACATCCATGTCGTTACGGGCGCAACCAGGCATGATCGATACCTGTAACCGCAGAAATGGAACCATAGTAACCACGTTAACTACGCTCAGCCATGATGACACCACTGGTGGATATTATTATCCAGTGAGAGATTATAATCCTTATGATTATAACTCAATGCTATCGCGCTATATAAGCGATAATCAAGTTGCAAATATCCAAATGGCTTTAATTGATCGTTTTATTAATCGTGTCTACAACCGCTATCAAACCAATCATGCCGGGATCGGTGCGATTCAAGTCGCCCATCAGGGTTATATGGATCAGCAGGATCACTTTGCTTTTATTCGTCATGCCGGCCGTCGCATTCAACAATTATTTGGAGATGATGTGCAATCGACAGTGGTTCACAATATTTTTCAGTGGGATGGCGGTACAACCTTGCAAAATTTCTTCAGCTACATGGGAGATAGCCTGGATGTATATCAACACGAGCAGTATCCGCTGCGAATGTTTAATCAGACTACTCCACCTTACACTCCGGCACCATATATGGGCAATGATTTTCAACAGAAAATCGATACGTTGGTCATGAGCTATCAGCAAACCTGGGAAGCGCTGAAAAATAGCGGTAATAATCATACTAAATTGGAAATCATATTTCAAACATTTGAATGTTATAATGCAACTTATCATGTCTATTGGCGTCGACCAACTCAGGCAGAAATCTGGCTCCAGGCATTCTTAGCTTTATCCAGAAATGCGAAAGGTGTACATTCTTATGTTTATCGTAGCTACCACTGGGGCGGTGCTACTTATGAGACTGGATTGATCGATTCTTTAACAAGGAATCCGAATCAGCCAACCTACAGTTATGTTGCTGACCTATATACCCATCTCGACTCCTTAGGTCCTAGATTATTGCCACTTACCGTTCTTGATGCTTTCACCTGGACCGACACAGCCCATAGCTACATCACCGATATTATCGATGATGTCTATGACGGTGGTCATGGCACCATCGAGATCAGCCTCATGGATCATCCGTCCAACAATTACGATTATTTCCTGCTGGTCAATCGGCGCTGTTCCAGCGATAATAATGGCACACCAGCGCCGCCCCAAACTATTACGGTGCGCACCAATAAATCAGGGCAATACCAAATTCGGGATTTATATTCTGGGGAGTTGTTTGTTACCAGCAATGGCTATTTCCGCAATATCACCATTGGCCCTGGCAGAGGGCGATTATTTGAATTACGTCCCATGTTTGCGGCCAATGAGACCTGGGATACGGATACAGTCAATGTGTCCAGCAGCATCACCGTGCCGTCGGGAAAGACGTTGACAATTGCTCCCAATAGCACGGTGAAATTTTATACTGGTCAGTATCTTCTTGTGCAAGGCAAGTTGGTTGCCAATGGGACTGCCAGCCAGCATATCAAATTTACCGCGGCAGCAGCCAATCCTACCCGTGGAAGCTT